>JBCBMN010000001.1:0-69842 GCA_039822745.1 Pseudomonadota bacterium
GAACCGTGCGCGAGGTTGAGAAGCCAAGAGCGCCTGCGCGCACACCTTCTTCGACGATGGCGCTCATCTTCTCGATGTCCGCAGGCGTAGGCACGGCGCCGGGCTGCTCGCGGTCACCCAGCACATAAGCGCGCACCGCGCCGTGGGGCACATGGGTTCCGACATCGACCGTGCGCGGCAGCTTTTCGAGCGCGTCGAGATATTCGGGGAAGGTCTCCCAGTCCCAAGTGATCCCTTCGGCAAGGGCGGTGCCGGGGATGTCCTCCACGCCTTCCATCAGGCTGATCAACCATTCGTGGCGGTCAGGCTTGGCCGGAGCAAAGCCAACGCCGCAATTGCCCATGACCACCGTGGTAACGCCATGCCAGCTTGAGGGAGCCATCTCCTGATCCCAGGTCGCCTGGCCATCATAATGCGTGTGAATGTCAACAAAGCCGGGCGCGACCACTTTGCCGCTGGCGTCAATTTCACGGGTCGCATCGCCTTGAATGTCGCCGACCGCTGCAATCAGGCCATTCTTCACCGCCACATCAGCTTTGAAAGCCTGCTCGCCGGTGCCATCCACGACCGTCCCGCCCCGAATGATGAGGTCAAATTGCGCCATCTCTGCTCTCCCAAATTCGTTCTATTTAAGATGCTACCACAGGTCATCCGCTGCTGCTACGCCTCTCACCATGGTTATGGAAGCAAGCGGCGCGCCGAGCTGGACGCCTGACCCCGACAGCGGCATCACCGTTGATTTTGTAGAAGCTGGAAACCTGACTTTCGAAGTCGCGAAAGTGGGCGAGGGCGATCACCTCGCACTCATGCTGCATGGCTTTCCCGAACTGCATTACTCGTGGCGCGCGCAGATGCCGCTGCTGGCCGAGATGGGATACCGCGTCTGGGCTCCCAACATGCGCGGCTATGGCGGGACCTCGCGGCCTGAGGGAGTACGCGAATACGCGATGGACAAGCTTATCGGAGATGTCTCGGCGTTGATTGATACAAGCGGAGCCAAGAAAGTGACTTTGTTTGCTCACGATTGGGGCGGCGTGATTGCCTGGTGCTTTGCAATCCTCGCCCCGCGCAAGCTGGAGCGCTTTGTGGTGATGAACCTGCCGCATCCGCTTGCCTTTCGCCGTGAGCTTAAGAGCTGGCGGCAGCTCAGGAAGAGTTGGTATGTCTACTTCTTCCAGCTCCCCTGGCTCCCCGAATTTCTGCTTGGCCGTAACGGAGCGAAGCGGATCGGAGACCTGATCGCCCAGACCAGTTGCAAGCCGGGCAATTTCGGCCCTGCAGAACGCGCCGTTTACAGCGCGGCGGCAGCGCGGCCCGGAGCGCTCACAGCCATGGTGAATTACTATCGGGCCGTCATGCGCCACTCCAAGACCGTGGACCTGAAAGACGGGCACGTCGATACGCCCACGCTCATGATTTGGGGTGAACAGGATGTGGCGCTTGATGTGCGCGGCACCGAAGGCACGCAAGAATGGGTGCCTGACTTTACGCTTCACCGTCTGCCTGATGCCTCGCACTGGGTCCAGCAGGATGATCCAGAGGGCGTGAACGCGATATTGAAGGATTGGCTTCCCAAGGCGTGAAGAGTAAATCGGCAGGCAAGAGGAGTCGATCATGAAACACGCATTCCGGAAGTGTCTTTCTCTGGCATTGGCCTGCACTGTCCTGACCCTTGCAGGCGCCGCCCAGTCGCAGAGTGAGGGTGGTTACAGGCTTGATCCACAGGGCGATCTGTCCGCCATGCTCGATTGCTTTGAGGATGCGGGCAAGACGCTGATCTCGGCCCATCGCGGCGGGCCGTCTGCAGGCCTTCCGGAAAACGGTATAGAGACCATGGACGCGATGATGGCGGGCGTGCCGGCGATCATGGAGATCGACGTCGCGCGCAGTCCTGATGGCGTGCACTATCTGATGCATGACCGCACGCTTGACCGCACCACCAGTTGGGAAGGGCGGGTGGAAGACGTGCCATGGTCGATCCTTGGGAAAGAGGCGTTTCTCGTCGATTCAGCGGGTTGGATGACGCCTTACCGGGTGCCCACTCTGGAAGATGCGCTGTTATGGGCATCCAACAAGACAATCCTCCAGATCGATTTCAAACGCAGTGCGAGCTTTGCTGAAGTGATTGACCTGATCCGCGAATGGAAGATGGAGGACCGCGTGATCCTGATCGCCTATTCGCAAGGTCAGGCGCTGAAGCTGCACGAACTCGCGCCGGAAATGCTGATTTCCTATTCGATCAGCAAGCCGGGTGATCTCGACGCGATTGTCGAAGCGGGCGTGCCTGCGGATCGCATTGTCGCCTTCACCGGCACGCGCACCGCCAGGCCTGATCTTTACACAGAGCTCGACGGGCAGGATGTCGAAGTGATCTTCGGCACGCTGGGCAATCCGGCGCGCTCCATTGATGGCGTAATCGAGCGTTTCGGAACGCCAGAGCGTTATGCGGAACTAAGCCAGGGCGGGGTCGACGTGCTTGCGACAGATCGCGGTCGTGCCGCTGCAAAGGCGCTCGCGGAAGCGGGGCGCCTGCCTGAAGCGGGTCAATGCGGGATCAGTCGCGGGCGTTAAGGTCAAGCCGCTCAGGCAGCCTCTGCGTCGACATCCTCATCGTCAGGCTCATCATCCGGCGCATTGAGGAAGTCGCGGATTGCGGTCACGCTTTCCTCTCGGTGGCTCAGGAGGAACAGGTGTCCGCCGCCATGCAGAATTTTCAATTCCGCGTTGGGGATCAGGAAGTCGAGGAACTTGCCGTTGATCAGCGGCACAATCGCATCGTCATCCCCCATCATGATGAGCGTTTCCTTCTTGAGCAGAAACGGCAGAGCAGGCGCGCTGGTCCAGCCGAGCATGCACAGCAGTTGATACATGTATCCGCGCGGGGAGGGCGGCTTGAGGCGCGACATATGCCCTTTCTTGCCCGCCATCTTGCCCAGACCTTCGCCATAGAGCGTTTCGAAGTTCTTCAGCATGAACTCGGTGTCGATATAGCGACGTGGATTGGCCATTTTTGACAGCGCCTTGGGACTGCCCGGCACCATCAGCATGCCAGCGCTGGTAGCGATCAGAATGACGCGGCGCGTGCGGTTCGGGTGTTGCATTGCAAAGTGCTGCGCGATCCCGCCACCCCAGCTGATGCCCATCACATCGACCTGATCAACACCCAGCTTGGTAAGCAGTTCTGACGCCGCCCAACTGATCGTGAAGGGATTGTACGGCACCAATGGATCAGGCGATTCGCCAATGCCGGGCATGTCGAACATGATAAAGGCGCGCTCGCTCATCTCCTCGCAGAACGGGGCGAGCGCTTCGATATTCGCGCCAATTCCGTTGAAGAAGAGGATCGGAGGATACTCGTTCGCGGAATCGAGCCGCCATGTCGCAACCCGTAGCGTCCGGCCGCCCACTTTCTCCATGGAGACGACCGCGTCTTTCATATCATCAGTCAAGCTTTTTCGTGTCCTTTACCCGTCATCAAGACTCATCCGAAATGCCACAGGAGCGCACGTCGATCCCTCGCGAGCGCTGCCTGTGGCATACCCCGGATCCCAACGGGGCAGGGCTGCGTGTATCAGACTTCTTCGACGACGTAGAGTCCGGGTGCAGACTCTTGCGGAGCATATTGCTTGCTGCCCAATTCAGCGGGGGCAGCAATCGTCTTGCCCGCGCGCTTCTGGCACCATTCCGCCCAGAGCGGCCACCAGCTGCCTTTGACCTCTTCGGTGCCCTGCAGCCACTCATCCGCGGTTGGCGGCAACTTGCCGCGCTTTTTCTGGACGAAATATTTCGCCTTGGGGTTGGTTGGCGGGTTGAGGATCGCCTGCATGTGACCCGACTGGCTCAACACGTATGTCACGTCCTTGGAGCCGAACAGCTGGGTTGAGCGATAGGTCGCCTTCCACGGCGTGATGTGATCCGTCACCCCGCCAAGGATGAACAGATCGGCGGTAACCTTGGTCAGATCGATCTTGTGATCGGCCATCTCCACTGTCCCCGGCGCTGAGAAAGCAAGCGTTTCATAAAGCGTGAGGAAGTCGCCCATCAGGCTGGATGACAAATTGGTCGCATCCGCGTTCCAGAACAGAACATCAAACGCGGGCGGGTCCATGCCAAGCAGGTAATTGTTGATCACATAATTCCAGATGAGATCATTGGGCCGCAGCCAGGCAAAGCCGCGCGCCAGATCATCTGCCTTGATGATTCCCTGCTTGGCCGCGCGCTGACGCGCCAGTTGCAGCCCGTTTTCGCTCACCAGCGAACCCGCTTCGATATCGGTCGGCTTGGGGTGCAGCACGCAGACCATCAGCGTGAGCGAGCCCAGAACATCATTCTTGGTCGCCGCCAGCTTCGAAGCCAGCACCGACGCGGTCTGCCCACCCGAACAGCCTGCCGAGACATTGACCTTTTTCGACCCGGAGATTTCCGAGACCACGTCGAGCGCCTCTTCGCAGCTCGCGATATAGTCATCCATGCCCCACACGCCCTGCTCTTTGGACGGGTTGCGCCACGAGATAACGAAGGTTTGGATGCCATTATCGACCTGCCACTTGATGATCGATTTCTCAGGCGAGAGATCGTTGATGTACATCTTGTTGATCTGCGGCGGGATGGTGAGCTGCGGGATCTCATAGACCTCATCCGTCGTCGGCGCGTACTGGATCAGTTCGTACATCTCGGTGCGGTGGACCACGTTACCCTTGGACGCGGCGACGTTTTCACCCAGCTTGAACGGGCGCTTGTCGACCTGACTGACCATGCCCTTGTTTTGCGTGATATCGCTGTAGGCGTTCTGCAGGCCCTTGATCAGGCTGAGCCCGCCCGAATTGATGATCTGCTTTTGCGCCATCGGGTTGCCAACCAAGGTGTTGGTCGGCGCGAGGCCATCAAGGATGATGTTGGCAATAAAGTTGGCTCGGTTACGCTCAAGCTCATCCAGCTCAAGGTCCTCAAGCCAGCTGCGCATCCCTTTTTGAACGGCGAGATAATACTGAGCCCCTGCGCGGAAGAACGGATTGTACTGCCAGGCCGGGTCCATAAAGCGTTTATCTTTTGGATGAGGCTTCAACTCGCTCTTGCCGGTCATGATCTTGACCATGTCTTCGGTCATCGTGCGAGCATGTTTGAACGCCCGGTTCGGATCAGAGGCCGTTTCTCTCAGCAATAAAGCAATCGCGGACACAAAGTCCTCACGCGCGACGCCGATAAGCGGCCCCAGAGCGTTGGTCGACTGGGCTGCCTCGTTTTCGAGTTGTACCGTTCCGTGTGCCATTATTATCCCTTTCTCTCCACCACGTCGTCAACGCGCATGTGCACTTTGAAGTTTCATCCCCGCGACGCATTCCAATGTTTACCCGAAGAGCCGCCTTCTAGCGTGCTCGCCCGATACAGAATCCGCCTTATGTACATGACATGCATCGCAACACTGTTTCTTGCAAGAACGCAGCCCGTTTCGCGATAGTTCCTCGCATTAAGCCGGTTCTAGGGATTTCATCACTTCGTTGCCCAGCAGTTAACCGTTTTTCAAAGCGTTTCACGCCATTGCGAGCCCATGGCGAACCGCGCGATCCGTAATATTGCAAGTAATCGTGACATGCCTTCGCTCGGCGAGTCAGCCAAATCGCGCGCGCCTATTGGTAAAACCGGTGTCGGTGCGCCGATTTGTGAAGGTGCGCCAGACCATCGCGAAAGCATGCCGCGCAAGAATACGAGGCCTGTGAAACCTCGCACCACGACAACGGTAGATGCAGACAAGCGCGGCTCGCGTGATCGACGTTCAACTGACCGCGGACGGCGCAATTCGAATAACGAAGCGGCGCAAAATGAAACGCCAAGGCTTGAGCATCACTTTTACTTGCCAGCCAACCAGAACGCCATGGCGCTGTTTCTACTGCTGGCATACGTAATCGCCGCTGGTGTCGCCAGGAATGTCCCGCTGCTTATGCCGGCTGTGGCCAGTGGTGTTTCAATCGGCATCTTGCTTTGTGGTGGCATGCTTTCCAAGTTTGAGCGGCGTGCCGGAATGCCAACCTCTGCGCGGCAATTGCTGATGCTCGTTGGGATTATCGCGCCGATGGGTCTGGCGGGTTATGTCTTTGCCTCATGGGTCCAAGCTGGCCTGGCGTGGCAATGGGCCGTTGCCTCGCTGGTCTGCATCAATGCGGCTTCAGCAGCGCTGTTTGGTTCGCGGATCATTTCGCTCTTCACTGCCAAGATTTCCATCTGGGCGGCCTTCGCGCTCCTGCAGCCGTCTCCGCTTACCGTATCTGCTGTGATCGGGGCTGCGCTTGCATTGATGCTGATCGCGCGGTTCGAATGGAAAGCGGCTGAAAAACGTCGGCTGGCTTCGGAGGCGCGCGAGCGGGTTGCCGCGCGTGCTGAAGATATCCTGCGCTCGTTCGAGGAAACGGGGCAGGGCTGGTTCTGGGAGACTGACAGGCGCGGTCTGATCAATTACATTTCACCTTCGGCAGCAGTCGTCCTGGGCAGGACGGTCGATATGCTGCAGGGAGAACCTTTGACAACCATTGTCAATCCGCAGTCTGGGGCCGCGGATGCCGAGCGAACCCTCGGTTTTCACCTGTCGGCGCGCTCCTCCTTCCGCGATATTGAAGTCCGCGCGGCCAATCAAGATGACGAGGAGCGATATTGGTCGCTGACCGGACGCCCGGTCTATGATGATTTCAAGAACTTCTGCGGCTTTCGCGGCCATGGCACTGACCTTACAGAAAAGCGTCGGAGCGAGCAGGAGGTTTCCCGTCTGGCCCACTACGATTCTCTCACCGGGCTCGCCAATCGGGTGCAGATGAGCGAAGCGCTTGAGCAAATTCTCTCAGCCCCGCGCGACCGTGATCGGGCTTGTACGGTCCTGATGCTGGATCTCGATCGCTTCAAGCAGGTCAACGATACGATGGGGCACCCGGCGGGTGATGCGCTGCTTAAGCAAGTGGCACAAAGACTTGAGCGGGTGCTGGATAACATCGGGCGTTGCGGGCGTCTGGGCGGCGATGAATTTCAGGTCATTATCCCAGGATATGGTGACCGGAATGCTCTTGCGCATATCTCAAAGGAAATCATCAACTCGCTTTCGCAACCCTATTCGATTGACGGGCACAGCGTGGTGATCGGAGCCTCTGTCGGCGTTGCACTGGCCCCTGATGACGGCACTTCCAGCGAAGAACTCATCCGCAATGTCGACCTTGCGCTTTACGCTGCGAAGGATGCAGGACGGGGCGTGCACCGCTTCTATGCGAAGGACCTGCACTCTGCGGCAGAAGAGCGCGCTGAGCTTGAGCAGGATTTGCGTGAAGCGATCCAGACCGGGGGGCTGTGCCTTTACTACCAACCTGTCGTCTATGCCGCGAACGAGAAGATTGTTGGTTTCGAAGCTCTGATGCGCTGGAACCATCCCAAGCGCGGCTTTATCTCTCCGGGCAAATTCATCGCCATCGCAGAAGATGCGGGACTGATTGATCAAATGGGGCAATGGGCCTTGCGTACAGCGTGTGAGGACCTTGCCACCTGGCCAGAATCCATCCGTTGCGCCGTCAATGTATCTCCGCTGCAATTCTCCAATCCCGAATTGCCAACAATCGTCGCCAACGCGCTCGCTCATGCCGGGGTTGATGCCTCGCGACTGGAGCTTGAGATTACGGAGAGTGTGTTCCTGAACGACAGTTCGGGGACCGATGCGATGTTCAAGGCCTTGAAGCGCGTCGGCGTGCGTTTGGCGCTCGACGATTTCGGCACCGGCTATTCCTCGCTTGGCTATCTCAAGAAAGCGCCTTTCGACAAGATCAAGATTGACCAGAGCTTCGTGCGCGGCGCGACCGAAGACGGCAGCCGCAACGGGGCGATCATTGCTTCGATCACGTCGCTGGCAGAAGCCTTGAGCATGGATACGACGGCAGAAGGCGTTGAAACACTGGATGAGCTGGAACTGGTGCGCCTTTTAGGCTGCAGCCATGTGCAGGGCTACATCTATCACAAGCCGCTTGATACCGAAGCGGCGACGAAGCTGGTTCAGGGAGACCTTGCCGCTGAAGCCGATGGTCCGCAGGCAGCCCGCAATCCGCGTCACGTTCTACTGCGGCGTGTGACGATCATGCATTGCGACAACCGCTTAACTGCCAATATTCGCAACATCTCTGAAGGCGGTGCCATGATCGAAGGGCTGTGGAATATGCCCATTGGCAGCACGATGCGGATCGAGTTTTCAGCCGAGAAATATGTCGATGCTCAGGTGCGCTGGTCGCGTGAAAACAGAGTGGGCGTGGAATTCCACGATCCTCTTCGTCGGCGTGCCGATGGAACCTTCTCGGTTCTTCGTGGTCGCCCCGATCAGATGGCGTTCTCTAGCACCTAGCAGATGGCCCGGTCTTCCGCTCTGAGTTGGGATTGGGAGCGGGCATTTGTGCTGCCTTTCCACGGTGGCAACCCGCGCGCTTTTACCACGCTTGTTAGCTCAATACTAACCACTCGGATTTACACCTCGGTAGGTGCTGCAAAGTGGCAGCGACTGTTCTCGGGAAGGATCGGGCAAAGTGCCGCTTAAGGGGCTTTTGTCATCATCAGGCGGAAAGTCCGCAAAGTGGCAGCGTCAGGCAGCCCGCACGGTTCTGTCTGATGCCGAAAAGATCGCCATGCTCGATGAGCTTGAGCAATCCGGACTTGGCTGGTTCTGGGCAAGCGATGAAGAAGGCGCGCTGACCTATCTGAGCCCGGCTATTGCTGAGCGTCTTGAAATCCCGCTCGAAAACTTGCTTGGAAAGCCGCTCGCCAGCCTGTTTGATCCGGCGGTCAATGAACACAGCGCGAAGCCGCTTTCCCTGCTCCTGAACACGCATAAGGCCTTTGCCGGTCTTGCCGTCCACGCAGTCCGGCGACCAGAAGGGGCGGTGCTGCGTCTGGCGGGTCAGCCGGTCTTTGCCGACGACAGGTTCGCAGGTTTCCGAGGCACGGGAACTGACATCACCGAAGACTACCATCGCGAGAAGGAAACCGAGCGGTTGGCGCGGTTCGACTCGCTTACGGGTTTGTCCAACCGTCACCGTATGGCGCATCTGATCGAGACGACCCTGACAGCGTTCAAGTCAGCCAAGCGCAACTGCGCGGTCATGATGTTGGATCTCGATCGGTTCAAGCAAGTCAACGATACGCTCGGCCATGCGGCAGGCGATGAATTGCTGCGGCAGGTGAGCGGTCGGCTAAAACGTGCGATTGAACGGGATTGCGAGATTGGTCGTCTGGGGGGCGATGAGTTTCAGGTGATGCTGCCTGACATTGATGACCGCGGCGAGCTGGGCGAGATTGCTGCGAAGATCATCACCATGCTCAAGCAGCCCTATTCGCTGAAAGAAGGGCGGTGCGTGATTGGCGCTTCGGTCGGTATCGCGATTGCGCCGCATGACGGGGTGACGGGTGCGCAGATCGTTCGCTCTGCTGACCTTGCCCTGTACGCCGCCAAGAATGGCGGGCGCGGGCAGTATCGTTTCTACTCGGCTGACCTTGAGAACGAAGCCATCTTCCGCCGTCGCCTGAGCGAAAATCTGGGCGAAGCGGTGCGCGAGAAACAGCTTTTCCTGCGGTTTGAACCCATCGTCGATGCCAAGACCAAGACAGTCGGAGCGCTTGAAACCCATATTTGTTGGAAGCATCCAGAGCGCGGCTATATTGATGAAGACGAGTTCGCAGCCATCCTCGATGGGTCTGATCAGGTCATCGAGGTGGGGCGCTGGGCTATTACGGAAGCGTGCAATCGCGCGGCCAAATGGCCTGAGACTGTCCGCGTCACGGTGAATGTTCCGGTCAAGCTGTTCAAGTCTCAGGACTTTGTCGATGATGTCGCCGAGGCGCTGCAAATTTCAGGCCTCCCGGCTAACCGGCTTGATCTCGAAATTGCCGAAACCTTGTTCTTTGGTGACACCGACGGGGCAGACCGCACCCTGAGTGCGTTGTTCAAACTCGGCGTGCGGCTCACACTCGATGAATTCGGTAGCGGCTTTTCCTCGCTCGCTTACCTGCGCCATGCACCCTTCGACACGATCAAGATCGATCCCAAACTGATTGCCGAGGCAGAGCGCGCCGACAGCCGTGAACTGGGTCTGATCAAGGCGATCGTTGCGCTTGCCGGAGCGCTTGAGATGAAAACGATCGCAACCGGGATCGACACTCCGGAACTGATGCGCGCGGTCGATGCTTGCGAAGTGGGCCTAGTCCAGGGCGTGATTTATGCAGAGCCGGTGGATGAGGACACAGTGGATACCGAACTGATCGGCGGTTCCTGGACGCTTCCTCCCAGTCAGAACCGAACCAAGCGCGCGCGTCGTCGCACCGTGTTCCGCAAGATTCAGGTCATCCACGATGACCACTCTTATGAAGTCACTCTGCGTAATCTGTCCAAGACGGGTGCGCTGATCGAAGGTCTCGCCGATGTCCCCAAGGGCACGCAATTCGTCGTCGATATGGGCGGGGGGCAGCTCGCCGTTGCGACTGTGATCCGCACCAATGGTGATGTTCAGGGTCTTGAGTTCGAGACCCCGCTGATTGAGGACGGCTCGGGCGGCCTGTGCACTCGCAACCGTGTGAGCCCCTATGCGCTCGCCTCTGCCGGTGCCCCGCTCGAAGCTTTGTCTGCGGGCAATTACAAGGCGATGCAGGCTGGCAAGCTTGCCCATGCCGGCAGTGTCCCACTATTCGGCTATTCCAACACCAGTCTGCGCGAAAACGCTTGATCCTGCGCATCAGCGCGCATCATTGTCCTGACTTGTCGCGTAACTTTTTAAGCTGTGAGCATTTGCATTTTTCGCGAATGACACAAGCGAGACTGTCCGCTAGATCGCAGGCCAAATGACTGATCTTTCAAAAATCCGCAATTTTTCGATTATCGCGCATATCGACCACGGCAAATCTACGCTGGCAGACCGGCTGATCCAGTTCACCGGCGGCTTGACCCAACGCGAAATGTCCGAGCAAGTGCTTGATAACATGGATATTGAGCGTGAGCGTGGCATCACGATCAAAGCGCAGACCGTGCGCCTTAACTACACCGCCAAGGATGGCGAGACCTATCAGCTCAACCTGATGGATACGCCGGGCCATGTCGACTTTGCCTATGAAGTCTCGCGCAGCCTCGCCGCGTGTGAAGGCGCGTTGCTGGTTGTGGACGCTGCACAAGGGGTCGAAGCGCAGACGCTGGCCAATGTCTATCAGTCGATCGAGCACGATCATGAGATCGTTCCCGTCATCAACAAGGTTGATTTGCCCGCTGCTGAGCCAGAGCGGGTCAAGGAAGAGATCGAAGAGGTGATCGGTCTGGATGCTTCGGAAGCGGTGCTTTCCAGCGCCAAGACCGGGATCGGGATCGAAGAAGTGCTCGAGGCAGTGGTCGCCAAAATCCCCGCGCCCTCCGGTGAGCGCGACAAGCCGCTAAAAGCCAGTCTGGTGGATAGCTGGTATGATCCGTATCTCGGTGTCGTAATCCTTGTCCGCGTGATTGAGGGAGCGCTCACAAGGGGTCAGAACATCCGCTTCATGCAGGGCGGCACCCAGCACCTGGTTGACCGCGTCGGCTGCTTCACAC
The DNA here is from genome assembly GCA_039822745.1 of Pseudomonadota bacterium. Taxonomy (GTDB): domain Bacteria; phylum Pseudomonadota; class Alphaproteobacteria; order Sphingomonadales; family Sphingomonadaceae; genus Erythrobacter. Next base: position 11,579 of record JBCBMN010000001.1, read on the forward strand.
CCAAGCGCACCGATCTTGAAGAACTGGGGCCGGGCGAGATCGGCTTCATCACAGCCCAGATCAAAGAGGTTGAGCAAGCCCGCGTGGGTGACACGATCACCACGGTAAAAGCCGGGGCAGACCAAGCACTGCCGGGCTATAAGGAAGTGCAACCGGTCGTTTTCTGCGGGCTCTTCCCGGTCGATGCCGCTGATTTCGAGAAATTGCGCGAGAGCATCGGCAAACTGCGCCTCAACGATGCAAGCTTCTCGTTCGAGATGGAAAGTTCTGCGGCGCTGGGCTTTGGTTTTCGCTGCGGGTTTCTGGGACTGCTGCACCTTGAGATTATTCAGGAGCGCCTGAGCCGCGAGTACGATCTTGATCTCATCACGACCGCGCCATCAGTCGTCTATCGCGTGCATCTCGCCAAGACCAAGACCGAGGGTGAGGCGACCATCGACATACACAATCCGGCGGACTGGCCCGATGTGAACCGCATTCAGGTTGTCGAGGAGCCCTGGATTAAGGCAGTGATCTACACGCCCGATGAATATCTCGGCGCGATCCTCAAGCTGTGTCAGGACCGGCGCGGCATCCAGACCCAGCTCACTTATGTGGGCGGTCGCGCACAGGTGACCTACGAACTGCCGCTCAATGAAGTGGTGTTCGATTTCTATGACCGCCTGAAGTCGATCAGCCGCGGCTATGCGAGTTTTGACTATGAGCAGATTGGCCTGCGCGAAGGCGATCTGGTCAAGATGAACATCCTTGTGAACAATGAGCCGGTCGATGCGCTCTCGCTGATCGTCCACCGCTCGGTGGCCGAGGAACGCGGGCGCGGCATGTGCGAGCGCTTGAAAGACCTGATCCCGCGCCACTTGTTCAAGATCCCGATTCAGGCCGCGCTTGGCGGCAAAATCATCGCGCGTGAAACCATCGCGGCACTGCGCAAGGATGTGACGGCGAAGTGTTATGGTGGTGACATCAGCCGCAAGAAAAAGCTCTTGGAGAAGCAGAAGAAGGGCAAGGCGAAGATGCGCGAATACGGCAATGTCAGCATCCCGCAGGAAGCCTTTATCGCGGCACTTCGGATGGGCGAGGAATAACCTCCAGCTTCAATTCCGCGCTGAACAAAACAGTCAAACCTACCGCACTGATAAGTCCGTGCGGTAGGTTGAACTATGACAAATCGGCGAGAACCTGTGCGGCTCAAATTGTCTTCAAAATGTAACAATACGCACTGTTGCTTGTCGAACTGATTCAGCCAAAAAAAATGTCACATGACTGGTGACATTCTTGCCTCTTTCGCGTTAGTTAGTCTCAGGCGTTAATTCAGGGGGCTATCAATGTTTAAGAGGTTAGTCGTTGCATTCTGCGCGATGTTTCTTGCTGTTCCGGCATTTGCGCAAGACAAGCCAATCGTCGGTATCGCAGAAATGACCGACCTGGCCCAGACAGGTCAGACCGATACGTTTGTTGCGATGCTGGAAACCGCCATCGTTTCAAGCGGCAAGTTCAACATTATCGAACGCTCACAATTGGCAACGCTGATGAAAGAGCAGGGGCTCGCTTCGAATGGCGTCGTGCGCACAAAGCGTCCAGGCCAAACGGGCGGTTTCGAGGCAGTCGACTATCTTGTATATGGCTCAATTACGTCTGTCTCGGCGGAAAACCGGTCGAGCATTACGAGCATGTTCGAGGGCATGTTGCAGCCCAGCAACGGGAATGAACCGTGCCGCAAGACCCGTGTCCGCATGGAAGTCGACATCAAAATTACCGATGTGAGCACTGGGCAGATCAGCTACGCTGACCGCATCAGCCAAATTCAGGATTCGGCCACATTTTGTGGGTCTGGCACGAAGGTTGACCGGTCCGAGCTGTTCCGCACCTCCGCAGATGCGATTGCGACGGGTTTGGTGACAGCCATTTACCCGATCCAGCTTGCTGCGGCGCAGAATGATGGAAGTCTGATCCTCAACTTTGGCAAAGGCGCCGTTGAGGTGGCAGACTTCCTGATGTTCTATGGCGAAAGCAGCACGATCCCTGATCCTTCGGGGAATGGCACAATTACCATTGATGGTGCGGAAATCGGCGCAATTCAGGTGATCGATGTGCAAAACTCGTTCTCGCGTGCGGTTCAAGTCACAAACTTCTGCTCAACACCACCGATTGGTGCCATAGCGCGCCCGACTGATAAGAAAGTGGTGAAAGAAATGCAGAAGGCCGATCGCAAGAAGAAGCGATGCTAGTCTTGAGTGCCGGAGGGACGTCCATGGTTAGGTTTGTGCAATCCTTCTTGTATGCTGTCTTGGGCTTTTTTGGCTTGGCTGTTGCTTCGCAAGCGGTCGCCCAAGGGCGTACCCCGGTCAATGTCGGCTCAATAACGTCGACCCAAACATGCGTGTATTTCCGCACCTATGAAGGCGAATCGCTGCGGTACAGCGAAGCGGAATATGCGCGGGTTTGGGGCGCGGCGGCAGCGCGGCGCTTCTATTTGTCGCACACAACTTGGAGGAGTTCGGTCGAAGAAGACTGTCGCGAGAACTTCATCAATCTGCGCAAGACGTTGGAAGCCGCTCTAGCATCCACGGGCAAACTTACTTCGGGGCGTGGTGGCTACACGATTGACCTTGTCATTTCCGACATTGGACAAACACCTCCTGCGCAAAGTCGACCTGTTCAAGGCGGGCTCGACTACAGTTTGAGCTGGGGTAAAGCGAAGGTGACGTTGTCGTACACGCTCAAAGATCGCAGCGGCGCTGCTGTTGACGGTGGCGTAATGACCAAAGAAATCACCATGTCGCAGGCGATCAACACCGCTGGTTTCACCTCCACGACTGTCGAGCCGGGTGATCTGGTCTATGATCTGGTTCAGAACGAAGTGGCGATGACGCTCGCCCGCAAGGTGGCATTCGAGATTGAGCCTTTGCGTGTTATTGCGGTCGAGAATGATCTGATCGAGGTCAATTACGGAGACCCGCTCCTTTCTTTGGGTGATCAGATTGACGTTCGCAAGACGCGGGGCATAGGCGTGATACGGTACCGGGTAACCCAGGCGCTGTCGGATTCGTCTATAGCTGAGGCTCAAGGCAATATGAGCTATGAAGATATCGACGCAGGCAATCTGGTCACTTTCATCGAGAAAGACAGCGATGCGGCCAATGCGCCGGTGATGAAGGGTAAAAAGCTTCCATAGCCAGATTTGGCTGAGCGAGCGGTTCTTCTCGCCGTGGCGCGCTAGACGTACCGCGCCGACGATCGTGTCGCGTTTCAGGTATGCCGGCTACTGTGCTGTGATCAAACTTTCACGCTATGGCCTGCCTGTGCTGGGGATGACCACAAGGTAGGCTTGTCAACTTCACTTGGCGTTCACGCATGCGCTGGCTATACCGCGCGTCATGACCAAGCTTCGCACTCAGATTACCCGCGCCGCATTTCTTGGCGCAGCCGTTTTTGCAACCACCGCATGCGGCGGTGGCTCCGCGAACAAGGACGTCGCCTATGTCGCGCGCGACGTCGAATCGCTCTATGCCGAGGCACAGCGTCGGCTTGATGGCGGCAACACGCTGCTGGCGGCGGCACTGTTTGACGAAGTGGAGCGCCAGCACCCGTATTCGCCTTGGGCGCGCCGGGCGCAGTTGATGAGTGCATTCTGCTATTACATTGCCCGCGATTACAACAAGGCTATCGCAAACTCGCAGCGTTTCCTCTCGATCCATCCGGGTAACAAGGATGCGCCGTATGCCTATTATCTGATCGGACTGAGTTATTACGAGCAGATTTCTGACGTGAACCGCGATCAGAAGATCACCGAACAAGCGCAAACCGCACTGCGCGAAGTCAATCGCCGCTTTCCGCAGACCGAATATGCGGCTGATGCGCGCCTGAAACTTGACCTTGTGGCCGATCACCTTGCGGGCAAGGAGATGGAGATCGGGCGCCACTATCAGCGCTCTGGCCAATGGCTCGCGGCCAGTCTTCGGTTCCGCAATGTGCTGGAGAAATTCCAGACAACCAGCCACACCGCCGAAGCGCTCTACCGCCTGACGGAGAGCAGCCTGGCGCTTGGTATTCCGGACGAAGCGGTAAAGTACTCGGCGGTGTTGGGCGCCAACTATCCCGGATCAAAATGGTATGAGCGCGCCTTCGAACTGATCGAAGATCATGCGAGTGGTGTAAAACCCAGCTAAGCGCGGCCCAAGCCTAGGTGACGCGCAGGCGCTGAGAGGGTAGGTATTGGCGCAATGCTTACCCGTCTTTCTATCCGCAATATTGTTCTGATCGAGGCGCTTGATCTCGATTTTGCGCGCGGGCTGGGTGTGCTCACGGGTGAGACGGGGGCGGGTAAGTCGATCCTGCTCGATGCGCTGGGTCTGGTGCTTGGAGACCGCGCCGAAACGCGGCTTGTGCGATCGGGCGAGGCTAAGGCCAGCGTTACGGCGAGTTTCGAATTTGAAAGCCTGCCCGCGCTTATCAGCGATGCTCTGGACGATGCTGATATTGATATCGAGCCGGGAGAGCCGCTGCTTATCCGCCGTCAGGTCAAGGCCGATGGCGGGTCCAAGGCCTTCGTCAACGATCAACCGGTCAGCGCGGCGCTCTTGCGCGAATTGGCTCCGGCGCTGGTTGAGCTGCACGGCCAGCACGATGATCGCGGCCTGGTGAACCCGCGCGGCCATATGGCTTTGCTGGACCGTTATGCCGGGACCGATCTGGACGGGCTGCGCGCGCGTTTCGCGGCATGGGCCAAAGCCGAAGCGGTGCTGGCCGATGCCCGCGCGCAGGTTGAAAAGGCCAAGGCGGATGAAGAATTGCTGCGCGCGCATCTGGAGGAGTTGGAGACGCTTGAACCGCAGCGCGGGGAAGAGGCTGAACTCGCCGCGATGCGCACCGATATGCAGAAAGGCGAGAAACTCTCCGGCGATCTCGAAGAGCTGCGCCATATCTGGGAAGGTTCGGATTCGCCGCTCGCCAATCTTCGGGTCGCCGCGCGCAAGCTTGATCGGATCGCCGAGCAGCACCCTTTGCTCACCGAAGCACTGGCCTCGCTAGATCGCGCGGTGATCGAAGCGGGCGAGGCGGAGGAGAAGCTGGAGGCCGCTGCGCAGGCTCTGGTGCATGACCCGGCCGCGCTTGATGCGGCGGAAACGCGGCTGTTCGAACTGCGCGCTTTGGCTCGCAAGCATCGCTGCGAAGCCGATGCGCTGCCTGGCCTGATGGTCGAAATGCGCGGGAAGCTTGATGCGATTGAGGGCGGTGAAGCGCATCTGGGCGCGCTCGAAAAAGCCGCGCAGGACGCGCGCGATGCCTATGCCAAGGCCGCTGAAAAAGCCTCGGGCGTGCGCACGAAAGCGGCGAAGAAGCTCGACAAGGCGGTGGCTGACGAACTCGCACCGCTGAAACTGGATGCTGCGCGGTTCCAGACTGCTATCACGCCGCTGCCGGAAGAACGCTGGGGCGCTTTGGGCAGCGATGCGGTCGAATTTCTGATCTCCACCAATCCCGGCTCTCAATTCGCGCCGCTGGCCAAGATTGCGTCAGGCGGAGAATTGTCGCGCTTCATCCTCGCGCTCAAGGTGGCGCTGGCCGAAAAGGGCGGGGCGGGGACCATCATTTTCGACGAGATAGACCGCGGTGTAGGCGGCGCGGTTGCCTCTGCCATTGGCGAGCGTCTGGCCCGGCTTGCCGCGGAAGAAGGGCAATTGCTCGCCGTCACCCACTCGCCGCAAGTCGCCGCACGCGGCAGCCTGCATTACCTCATCGCCAAATCGTCCAGCGGCACAGTCACCAAGACAGGCGTCGTTGAACTGGACCCAACCGGTCGCCAAGAAGAGATAGCGCGGATGCTTTCGGGGGCAGAAATCACCTCCGAAGCGCGCGCTCAGGCAGATCGATTGTTGGAGGGGGTGTGAGATGAAATTAAGAGAAATGTTGACTTGGGCGGTGAGGCCCAAACTTCATGATCGATTTTCCGACATCGAATTGTCTGTACCCGAGTTCGACGAAACGGATGATGCCGACGCAATCGATGCAGTTGACACAGTTGGCGGCCTTAGTGTCGTGATCGAGTATTCGGACTCGCGGGGGAATTCTTCGCAGCGCCTTATAACGTGTCGGAAGTTGGTGGTCCGCGCGGGCAAGGAGTATATCAACGCCTTCTGCCATCATCGGAAATCGCCCAGATCGTTTCGAGTTGACCGAATAACGGACATCTTCGACGCGAATACCGGCGAATCGTTGAGCCCCGCCCAAGCATTCTTCGCAGGTTTCGAGCCAGATAACGTTGCAAATTCAGGGCTTTCTTGGGGCCTTTCAGTCGGGCGCCGTGCCGACTTAATCGCCATGCTAAATGCACTTGTATTCATAGCGAGATGCGACAAGGATTTTCATCCATCCGAGCGAGATAGCATAGAGCAAGCCCTTACCTCGTTTTGGCTAAGGCTCGAAATCGCGGGTGACCCAGACTTCACAGATATTCTGGAATATGCAGACAGACTTGCACCAGATGGTGAGACCTTTTGGGTCGCGATGCATCGTTTCAGGGAAGATCCTGACCTAGAAAGCATATTTATTCGTCAATCCAATGCTCTAATAGAGGCCGACGGCGTCATCAACGAAAGTGAGGCGTATTGGTCGACGGAAATCGTTGATTTCTTTTCCGACCGATGAGCGCAAATAACCCTGGCACCTCCGAAGCTGATGCTGCGAATGAGCTGATGCGGCTTGCGCGCCAGATTGCGCACCATGACAAGCTTTATCATGCCGATGATGCACCCGAGATTACCGATCAGGAATATGACGCGCTGGTGCGCCGCAACCGTGAGCTGGAAGAGGCGTTCCCGCACCTGATCCGGTCTGATAGTCCGTCCAAAAAGGTCGGCCACGCCATCGCCGCTTCGCCGCTGTCCAAGGTTACTCATGAGGTTCGCATGATGAGCCTCGACAATGCCTTTTCGGACGAGGAACTGGTCGAGTTTATCCAGCGCGTGCGGAGGTATCTGAACCTCGCAGAGAGCGAGACGCTTGCCTTCACCGTAGAGGACAAGATTGACGGGCTTTCATGCTCACTGCGCTACGAAAAGGGCAAGCTGGTGCGTGCCGCTACACGCGGTGACGGGCAAGTGGGAGAGGATGTCACCGCCAATGTCGCACATATCCCGGATATTCCGCAGCAACTCCCAGACGATGTGCCCGACATCTTCGAAGTGCGCGGCGAGGTCTATATGGAGCGCGCGGCCTTTGCAGATCTGAACGCCAAGGCCGAGGCTGAAGATACCAAGAAATTTGCCAATCCGCGCAACGCCGCCGCCGGATCGCTGCGCCAGAAAGATGCGAGTGTGACTGCCAACCGCCCCTTGCGGTTCTGGGCGCATGGCTGGGGTGCAGCCTCGGATGTGCCGGGTGCAACTCAGGAAGAGGTGGTGGTGGCGCTCAGGCAATGGGGCTTTCCGATCTCGCCGCTCTTTGCCTGCTTTGACAGCGCTGAGGAACTGATCGCGCATTACAACACGATTGGCGCGCAGCGGCCCGATCTGCCGTACGAGATTGACGGGGTGGTCTATAAGGTCAACCGGCTCGACTGGCAGGATCGCATGGGCTTCGTCGCCAAGGCGCCACGCTGGGCGATTGCGCGCAAATTCCCCGCCGAAAAGGCTGAGACCACTTTGGAGGCGATCGACATTCAGGTTGGGCGCACGGGGAAACTCACACCCGTGGGCCGCCTCGCGCCGGTGCTGGTGGGCGGGGTGACGGTAACCAATGTCACACTCCACAATCGCGACGAGATCGAGCGTTTGGGCGTGCGTCCCGATGATCGGGTGGTGGTCCAGCGCGCTGGCGATGTGATCCCGCAAGTGGTTGAAAACCTGACCCGCGACGAGCCGCGGGAGCCGTTTGTATTCCCCAATCGCTGTCCTGTCTGCGACAGCGAGGCGGTGGCCGAGGATGACGATGTCGATGTTCGTTGCACTGGCGGTCTTATCTGCGCCGCCCAGCGAACCCAGCGGCTTGAGCACTTTGTGAGCCGCAAAGCGCTCGACATTGATGGGCTGGGCGAGAAGACCATCGCGCAGTTCTTTGACCAGAAATGGCTAGAAAGCCCGGCTGACATCTACCGCCTCAAGGAGCGCCGTGAGGCCATTCTCGCGCTTGAAGGGTGGCAGGACAAGTCTGTCGATAACCTGTTGGCGGCTGTGGAAAGCAAGCGAGAGCCGGACGCCGCGCGGCTGCTCTTCGGCCTCGGCATCCGCCATGTTGGCGAAGTGACCGCGCGCGATCTGATGAAAGCGAAGGGCACACTCCCGGCGCTGCGCGAGGCGGCAGAGGCGTTCGGCGCCTATCGCGAGGCCAATCCACGCGGGGAGGACGAAAAGGCATCCCCCTTCAAGAACCGCATGGACGATGCGGCGAAGGATTTGTTGGGCGTCAGTGATGGCGTTGGCGCTACGGTGGCGCATTCGCTCGCCGACTTCTTCCATGAACCGCACAATGTCGCTGTGTGGGAGGACATGCTGAGCGAGGTCTCCCCGCCGTTCTACGAGGTCGAAGTGCTCGAGAGCCCGGTTGCGGGCAAGACCGTTGTCTTCACCGGAAAGCTTGAAACCATGTCCCGCGACGAAGCCAAAGCGCAGGCCGAAAGGCTGGGCGCCAAGGCGGCAGGTTCGGTCAGCGCCAAAACAGACTTGCTGGTGGCGGGGCCGGGGGCGGGATCGAAGCTCAAGAAAGCCGCAGAATTGGGCATCGAAGTGATAGACGAAGCGGGCTGGGGGGCTATTGTGGCCGCTGCGGGATAATCGCGGACCTGAGGGGGATCACATGAAAGTTCTGTACGAGAGCGAGCGACTTGGCGGACTGTTCCTGATGCTGGGCGCTGCTTCGCTGTTGTTCATTATCGTTGAATATATCATTCTTTCGTCAGGCGCGCCTGGTTTAGACGACCTGCCGGAACGCGCGGCGTACTATTTGGAACGCTACCCCTCCTTCGCCCGCGGATGGCATTTCGAATTGGTGGCGATGGCGCTGGTTGGCGCGGGCGCTCTGGTGCGGCTCGACAGCCCGGCCAAGGCGGGATGGGCGGTTGTGGCAATCGGTGTGGCCGCGGTGCTTCCGATGTACCCGCTGATGATCGGGGGCTACCCTCCTGTTCTGGAAGCCGCGCAAGAGGACGTGCTGGCGTACAAGGTTCTCAATGAGATCGCCTGGGAGATATTTATTGCTGGCAACATGATCCTCAATTTGGGCGTGGCCCTTGCCTTTTGGTTGGAATGCGGAGCGTCCCCACAGCGCCCACCGCGCTGGCTTATGTGGATCGGCTTTGGCGCCAATCTGATCGCGGGGCTCGGCATGATGGCGATGCATGCGGGACTGCCGGTCCAAATCAGCATGGCGGGACCATTTGCACTGCTCGGCTTTCTTGTTCTGGCGGTGTTCGGCGCGTTTCAGGCTTTCAAGCGCGCTCCTGCGTCCGAATGACGCTCCTCCGCGATCTCCACCCGCAGGCCGCTCGCATTGCGGATGCTCTTCGCGCGCGGCGGGAGAAGGCGGCGGTGGCGGACGGCGCCACGGGCGGCCTGATCATGGCAAGCCTGCTGACAGTGCCCGGTGCGCTCAAGTTCTTTGTTGGCGGGGGCGTGGTGTATTCGTTCAAGGCGCGCGACGTGCTCTTTGATCTGCCTGCCGAAGCCTATGAGGGCATGACATCTGCGACCGAGGAATATGCCCTGCTTCAAGCGCGCGGCATTCGTGACAGGCTGGGCGCGCAATGGGGGATTGCCGAGAGCGGATCAGCCGGGTCGAGCAAACATCCGCTCGGCGTGGTTTCTGGGCGCAGCGTTGCGGCCGTGGTCGGGCCGGATATTGAGCGGATCGCCGTGGTCGAGACGCAAAGCGATGATCGCATCGCCAATATGGAAAGCTTCACCAGAAACGCGCTCGACCTGCTGGAGGCGACGCTGGCAGCGCAGGCCTAGCGGGCGCGCCTCAGAAAAATTCTCCAGAAAAATCGAAAGGCCTGTCGAATCCGTCTTGCGGGCTGCGTCTTGGTGTCAGAGCCTCGCCACAAAGGCGCGGCCAAAGATGGAGAACATCTGATGCAATACATGTTGCTGATTAATGAGAGCGAAGACGCCTATGCAGGCGAAGACGGCGGGGCTGTGATGGAAGCGACCCTTGCTGGCCATATGGCGCTGATCGAAAAGCTCACAGCCAGCGGAAAGGAATGGTCAGGCAATCGGCTCAAGGAAGCCGCGACTGCGACCACGATCCGTTACAAGGCCGGCGAGGGCGCACTGCATGATGGGCCTTTCGCGGAAACGCATGAAGAGCTTGGCGGGTATTATGTCGTCGAGGCCGATAGCCTTGATGAAGCGATCGAATGGGCGCGGATGATCCCGATCCCCGGCGATGGCGCAGTCGAAGTCCGTCCGATCTGGCCGGATGAGGATATGTAATGGCGGATGCGCCCGGAAACTCTGGTACTGCACCAATGGCTCCGGGCGCATCTCTCTCACATGCGCTGAGTGAGGCGCGGCCGCTTGTCATGGCGGCGCTGGCCTCGCATCTGCGCGATCTTGATGCGGCACAAGAGGCCTTTGCCGAGGCGTGCATTGCGCTCACTCAAAGCGAGACGGTGCCCGAAAATCTGGCCGCGTGGCTGATCGCCGTGGGTAAGCGCAAGGCTGTCGATGCGATCCGCAGGCGAGAGGCGCAGGCTCGGGCGGCGGATAGTGCGGCGTATCTCGAGCACCCGGAAGGATCAGATATGGGCGAGGTAATCGAACTGCCCGAACCCATTACCGATGAGCGTTTGCGGCTGATCTTTATCTGCTGCCACCCGGCGCTGGCGCTGGAGGCACGCGCTGCCTTGGCGCTCAAAGTGATTTGCGGGCTGCCGGTGGAGGCCATCGCGCGGCTATTCCTGACCACTGAGCCCACCATGTATCAGCGCATCACGCGGGCGAAGACGAAAATCCGCGAAGCGCAGGTGGAGTTCGAACTGCCCCCACGTCGCGTGTGGGGAGAGCGGTTGGAAGCAGTACTGTTGACGCTCGAACTTGCTTACACGGTTGCTTATCAGGATGCAGGTGGGACGCAGCCCGTCAATGAAGGCGGCGAATTGGCAGAGGAGGTGGAACGTCTGGCAAGGATGCTGGTCGAGCTATTGCCTCAGGAACCCGAGGTTCTGGGCATCGCGGCTTTGGTTACTTTGGCGCGGTCTCGCGAAGCGGCGCGGATTGATCGAGATGGGGCGATGGTGCCGTTATCGGAGCAGGACACGGCTCAATGGGACCGGCAGCGCATAGAGCAAGCGCGCCAATGGCTCGATCAGGCGAGCGCTGGGCAGCAGACTGGTCCCTATCAGATCATGGCCGCGATCCAATTGACCCATGCGCGGCGGCTGTTTGACGGCACAGTCGATTGGCGCGCGGTGCTGGCCTTGTACAACGCGCTTGAAATGGTGAGGCCGGGTCCGATGGTCGCCCTAAATCGGATCATGGCACTGGCCGAGGTGGAAGGAGCGCAAGCATCGCTCAATGAATTGGCTGACTTGCCGGCGGGCCGCTTGAGTTCAACCAGACCATTTCATGTCGCCTGCGCGCGATTGCTCGAAACCTCTGGGCGCACCTTCGACGCGCTCGAAGCGCTGGACAAGGCACTTGCGCTTGATCCTTCGCAGGCCGAACGGCGGTATCTGGAAAGGTGGCGCGCCCGGCTCAGTTAGGGTCCGCTGCTTCCACCCATTGCATCACGCCACCAGACATTGGTGTCCAGAGGCCCGTCTTTATCCCTGCTGCGGCAAGCTGGTCTGAGGTCCACTGATTGCAGGTTCTGAACACGCTGTAGGTGCCGTGCGCGTCATAGAAGACATCATGACGGCTATAGCCCGGCTCAATCGTGGCGCGATGATCGGTAACCAGTTGTCCGGCGATCGTCTCCGCCAGCGCCCGATATTCCGATTTGCGCAGGTTCACGACCCGATAGCTTTCGGAAGGGGCCGGCCGAACATAATGCGCAACGTGCAAGATACCGTCTCCGCCAGCCAGCGCGCGCGCGGCAATCACGGGGTTGAGATCGGCCCAGGTCTCGGTCTCCAGAAAGAAAGCGCGCTCGCCAAAGCTGACCGAGACATGGGTGTAATCGCGATACGGTGCCTCGATGTCAGCAATCGGGAAGAGGTCCAGCCAGTCAATGATGTCGGTCTGGTTGGGCATCACGATTTCCGTGTGCACGCCATTGGTGCCGACCATGATCGCAACAGTCGGTTCAAGCAGCGGGTCAGGCTCAGACCAGTCGGAATTCCGGGGAATGAGCGCGCCAAGCCATGCGCTCAGCAAGAAGAGCAGGATGGCAGCGGTCAGGCTGATCCCGATCCATCGCAGCGCTCTCCACACGCGCATGTCTTATTCGTCGCGCCAGTTCATCCGTGCACGCTCGCGCCCGGTAAACCGCCTGCGCAGCCAGAGTATCGCCCAATCACCGCGTTGCAGGCGGGCTTGCGGCTGAAATCCGGCACGCTTGTAAGCTTGGCGCACAGCGCTCTCTTGCTCGCCTGCCAAGAGCCCGGCGAGCAACAGATTTCCGCCAGGCGTAACACTCTTGGCAAAGCTGGGCGCAAGATCGACCAGCGGCCCTGCCAGAATGTTGGCTATCAACAGGTCATAGGGCCCACGCAGGTTCAAAAGCGAGTTTTCCATGCCGTCAGCGATGACCATGGTGATCGCCCCCGCGCCCGCACCAATGGTGATGCGATTGAGATGGGCGTTCTCCTCCACCACTTGCGCGCAGATGGGATCAATATCGGATGCGGTGGCCTGCGCAGAGGGCCATAGCCGCATAGCCGCAAAACCCAGCAATCCGGTTCCCGTGCCAACATCGGCAATCCGCCGAACCGAGCGGCCGCGTGCTTTCATATGCGCCAGCATCTCAAGGCACCCGGCGGTTGTTTGGTGCTGACCGGTGCCAAAGGCTTGAGCGGCAGGGATAACGAAGTCGATCGCGTTGTCATTGGCAGGAAAGTCCGGCGTGCGGACATAGAACGGCCCCGCGCTGATCGGCTGCGTCCCTTGCTGGCTGAGCGTCAGCCAATCCTCATCGGGCAATCTTTCAACCGCAATATCAGGCGCGCCACCTTGAAACAGGCCTTTCAATGCCCGCGTCTGGATCGGGCCGGGTCTGCTGGGATACCAGCCTTCCAGCACCCAATCCTCAGGTCGATCTTCGCACAGTTCGCGGCCTGCAATGACAAGGTCAAAGTCCCAATCTTCAATCTCGTCATGCGCAAGCAGCGCGGCCTGCACCACACGCTTGGGCGCGTGCGCCGTCAATTTCCAGCTCGTGCTCATTGGTTTTCTGCGACCCCTAACGAACGTAGCTTGCTCCATTGGCATCAATAACCGCGCCTGTCATGCTTGGTGGTGCATCAAGAGCACAAAAAGCAATGACCTCGGCGATTTCCTCTGGCTCAGCGACCCGGCCTAAGGGAATATCGGCAAGCAGGCCCGGACCGCCGCGTGTTTCGAGATAATCGCCAGCCATGGCTGTGTCGGTGAAACCGGGGGTTACGGCAAAGCTAAGTATTCCCTCTGAGGCAAAGCCGCGGGCGATGGTCTTGTGCATCGCCACCATGCCGCCCTTGGCCGCAGCATAATGCCAGTGCGCCGGGCTGTCTCCGCGATAGGCTGCGCGGCTGGCGACATGGACGATACGACCGGCAAAGCCGCGCTCCTGCCAATGGCGTATGGCAAGCCGAGAGAGCTGCGCGGCGGCGGTCAGATTGATGCGCAAAGTGTCCTCCCACGCATCAAGCCACTCCAGATCGGAGCGTTCGATCCGGTTGGGTTCAAACAGCCCGGCATTGTTGATGAGGACATCGATTGCGCCCCCGGACCTGGCCAGCGCCGTGTCCCACAAATGCTGAGCTGCAAGCGGGTCGCGAAAGTCTGCCGCCACCGCTTCGGGAGCGCCCGGTCTTGTCTGATGGCCGATGACCGCGCAGCCGCGTTTGATCAGCGCTTCATAGGTAGCGGCACCGATCCCGCGGCTCGATCCGGTGAGGAGAATGAAACTCATGACAAGCTCTATCCAAAACTTTGCAAGCATTGTCGAGGCAAGGGCGCTTGCGCGAACGCAAACATGCGGTAAGACGCTGGCAGGGATTTTCAGCTGAAGACGAGTAATAATGGCACAAAGACCGCTTTCTCCGCACCTCCAGATATGGCGGTGGGGTCCGCACATGCTGGTTTCCATCCTGCACCGGGCAACGGGCGACGGCATGGCTCTGGTAGGCCTTGGCGTGTTTCTCTGGTGGCTGGGCGCTTTGGCGAGCGGGCCGGAAGCCTATGAGACCTTTCTTTGGGCCGCAACTTCACCGGTGGGCTATGTCGTGATGATCGGGCTGACCTGGGCATTCTTTACCCACATGATGAGCGGCTTGCGCCACTTCGTACTCGATATCGGCGCTGGTTATGAGCTCGACACCAACAAGATGTGGTCGATGCTCTCGCCCATTATCGCTGCGATCCTCACCGTATCGGTCTGGACATATGTACTGCTTCGCGACGGAGGACTGGGCTAATGGGTGGCGGCACTTCAATTGGCCGCGTTCGCGGCTTGGGTTCGGCGCATGATGGCGCGCATCACTGGCTAAAGCACCGCCTGACGGCGATCAGCAACCTCATCCTGATGAGCTGGTTCATTGTCAGCCTGCTTTTGCTGGGCGATTACAGTTATGAAAGTGTCACGGCATGGATGTCGCAGCCGATCTCCGCAGTTGCGATGATGCTGCTTTCCGTCAGCCTGTTCTGGCACGCGCAAATGGGGCTGACCGTTCTGATTGAGGATTACATCCACAATTCCGGCTCTAAATTCGGCCTTCTTACCCTTCTCAATCTCGCTGCCGTTGGCGGCGCTGTCTTCGCGATCTTCAGCGTCGCGACTCTCGCTTTTGGAGCAAATGCATAATGGCAACCGCAGCAGCAAACGATGCAGGCCCCCAGCTTCAGGGCGCTTACAACATTATTGATCACGTCTATGACGTCGTTGTCGTAGGTGCTGGCGGTTCGGGCCTGCGTGCAACCATGGGTGCAGCCGAAGCAGGCCTTAAAACTGCGAACATCTCCAAGGTTTTCCCCACACGCTCGCACACGGTCGCTGCGCAGGGGGGCATCGCCGCTTCGCTGGGCAACAACACGCCTGACCACTGGACCTGGCACATGTATGACACCGTTAAGGGGTCGGACTGGTTGGGCGATCAGGACGCGATCGAATACCTCGCGCGGGAGGCTCCTGCAGCGGTTTACGAGCTTGAGCATGCTGGTGTTCCGTTCAGCCGCAATGAAGACGGCACGATCTATCAGCGCCCCTTTGGTGGCCACATGCAGAATATGGGTGACGGCCCGCCCGTGCAGCGCACCTGCGCCGCGGCTGACCGTACCGGCCACGCAATGCTCCACGCGCTCTATCAGCAGAGCCTGAAGTATGACGCGGACTTCTTCATTGAGTACTTCGCGCTTGATCTGATCATGAGCGATGTCGGCGGTGAGAAGAAGTGCGTGGGCGTGATGGCCATGTGCCTCGACGATGGCACAATCCACCGTTTCCGCGCGCAGAGCGTGGTGCTGGCCACCGGCGGTTATGGCCGCTGCTACTACACTGCGACCTCGGCGCACACCTGCACCGGCGATGGCGGCGGCATGGTACTGCGCGCTGGCCTTCCGTTGCAGGACATGGAGTTCGTGCAATTCCACCCGACCGGCATTTACGGCGCAGGCGTGCTCATCACCGAAGGCGCGCGCGGCGAGGGCGGTTACCTGACCAATTCCGAAGGCGAGCGCTTCATGGAGCGCTACGCTCCGTCGGCCAAGGATCTGGCCTCGCGCGACGTGGTCAGCCGTTCGATGGCGCTCGAAATGCGCGAAGGGCGCGGTGTGGGAGAGGATGGCGATCACATCCACCTGCACCTCGATCATATTGACCCCAACGTGCTGGCTCAGCGCCTGCCGGGCATTACGGAAAGCGGAAAGATCTTCGCTGGCGTTGACCTCACCCGCGAAGCGCTGCCGGTGACGCCGACCGTGCATTACAATATGGGCGGGATTCCCTGTAATTATCACGGTCAGGTCGTGACGCTTGGCCCCGATGGCGATCCCGATCACGTGATCCCCGGCCTTTATGCCGTGGGTGAAGCTGCCTGTGTGAGCGTTCACGGCGCGAACCGACTTGGCTCGAACTCGCTGATTGACCTTGTAGTGTTTGGCCGCGCAACCGGCATCCACCTCAAGGAGAACCTTGAAGCCAACGCCGCGCAGCCTGAACTGCCCAAGGAATCGGCTGATCTGGCGCTCTCGCGTCTCGACCACTTCCGCTATGCTGAAGGCGGATCGCCGACTGCGGAAATCCGCGCCGAGATGCAGAAAGCGATGCAAAAGCATTGCGCCGTGTTCCGCGATCAGGAGCTGATGGACGAAGGCGTGCAAAAGCTGGCTGACCAGAACAAGCGGATGGAGGACATCCACGTCACCGACAAATCGCTGATCTGGAACAGCGACCTGATTGAGACGCTGGAGCTTGATAACCTGATGTCTCAGGCAAATGTGACGATGGCCTCAGCAGCAAACCGCAAGGAAAGCCGCGGCGCCCACGCGCATGAAGATTTCCCCGACCGCAACGATGCCGAATGGATGAAGCACACCATCGCCTGGTTCGATGGCTGGGGCGGACGCGGCAGCAACATCCGCTTGGATTATCGCCCGGTCCACGAATACACGCTGACCGAAGACGCGGAATATATCGAGCCCAAGGCGCGGGTTTATTGATCCGAACGGAAAATCACCATTGGGTTCCAAAGTTTCTCCTTAGAAACTTCGCCTCCGACGATGGGCGCGTCTTCTACTACAACTTGGCCAATAGGCAGATAGGAAAAAGACCACCGAAACAGCTTGCGTCTAGGCCAAACTTCAATGACTTGCTGGTTTCAGGTGAGCCAACCTCGTTCGAACGTGTCTACGAACGAATTGAGACGCGTGCGGCCCCCGTCGTCAAACAATTGATCGCTGCGAAGAGGGTCTCGGATCTTTCTAGAATTCAGCGTTTTGCGTTGTCTGAGTTCCTTGCAGCACAGTCGTTTCGCACTGAGGCTTATCGTCGCGGGCTGGCGGCCGGTCGTCAGGGCATTGATCTAGGCGATGTGTTGAGTTCGCATTTAGAAGACATTGAGTCTTTGGCTTTGATGATCAGTGATCGTCGATGGGCACTTATGGAGAGCCCTCAGGGAACCTACTTTCTTATCGGCGATAACCCATTGGTATTACAAGACCTGGAGCGGCCTTCTGAGGGCGGTGCGCTAGGTTTAGATATGGCCAACGTAGAGGTTTTCATGCCGCTCTCGCCGTCATTAGCGTTGTATATGCCATCGCGCGAAGTTGGCGATCAAATCGTTGAAGGTTATTGGAATGCTTTGCAGCTCGCATTCGCTTCTATTGACGGTTTGCCAAACTCTCAGTCATTGGGACCAGCGGAACGTGAGGTTGTGGATCGTTGCCTCACTAGTGCAGGTCCTCTGTATCGAGCTTTGCGTTTGGGCGAGGTGCTCCCAGCCGAGCAAGACAATGTAGTGAACCTCAATGCTCTACAGATTTTCTGGGCTGCCAACGAAGTGTTTTCGAGAAGTTCTGACTTTTCGTTTGTAGAGCACGTGCTGGCCGAGTCGCCTAGCGCGAACACCATCATTCCTGTTAGAATCGAGAAGGCCCAGCCCATTCGCCCGTGACCCAGCTGGGCGTTCCCAATTCAAGGCGCGACACATCGCCTTGCCCGATGCGCCTTGCGCCGCAATAACAGCGCTGGGGCCTAGGGGATCACCACGCGTATGAAACTGCTCGGCCAATTCGATGATCCGGCGACCGAGCGCGCTTACGTGCCAAGCGAGCGCACGGCGAGGATTCTTGCGACCTGCGTTCCAGTTGCAGCGCCTGAACCTTTGGCGACGTACTAAGTGTTTCAGAAAGACGATATCCGCCAGCGCCTCTCCTCCTATTGGAAGTTAGAAGTCGCCAACGCCGCGCTTATCCCGGTGATGATGCTGTGCCTGTGTCTCTACACTCAGCAGCCCGTCGGCCTTGGCCTTGCGCTCGCCTGTGTGCCGATGTGCGGGCTCCTTATAATCGGCGGGCTGTACTGGCGCGCGAAGCTGCATCAGTTGGAGGGGCGGGGCGAGACGATGCGCGCTTTTCTGCCGCTCGCGCACAAGTGGCATCTGCCCATGCTGGCCACGACCGCGCTGGCTTGCGTCTTGGCCGTGGGCGCATGGTTCACCGAACTTGCCGCTTCCACCGGAGAGCGCTGGGCGATTACCATTGCCGCGATCCTCGCTGCGCTGGAATACATCAATTACTACCACCGCCAATTGCAGCATTTTGACCACGCGCCCGATTTCCAGCGATTGATCACCGGGCGCGGGTTTCAGCGCTCGGCAATGGCCAAAGACCTTGCCCAATGGCGGCGTCACATCAGGAAGTGAAACCAGACCTCAGCCTGTCCGTTGTTCGGTCATAGACCGCCCAGTGAAAGCATGCATTCAATGCTCAACCATAGCCAACCCGCGCTCGATGAATATAAACCTTACAGCTATCGCGATGATCCCGAGGTGCCGGATTTTGACGACACACGCGGCGTATTCGTCTTTGATCACCATTGCGTGCTGTGCGGGGGCGGGGTCGGCTTTATCATGAAGCATGACAAGAGGCGCGCCATCGCCTTCACCTCCGCGCAACAGGGGCTGGGAGAGGCCTTGTGCCAGCATTACGGCATCGATTGGGATGAAAGCTTCCTCTTCCTCCATCAGGGCCGCGCTTACATCAAGTTTGATGGCTATTTCGCCGTTGCCCGCGCGATGGGTGGCATGTGGCACATTCCCACCATCTTCCAGATCATCCCGCGCTTCATTCTTGATCCGCTCTACAACTTTGTCGCGCGCAATCGGTACAAGTGGTTCGGCAAGACGCCTGAGGCCTGCGCCGTTCTGAGCGAGGACCAGCGCGCGCGATTGATTTGAGACAGGGCAGGCTGCGCGGCATGCTGAGGAGCGAGACTGGCTTGACCCCCTTGCAATCTCGCGCCAGCGTGCATGCCATGATCCGAATTCCTCTGACGCTCGCTCTTCTTGCCATGCTGTTTGCCATTCCTGCTTCGCCGCGATTGAATGCGCAGGACAGCAACCCCAACCAACCGCCAGCCCACGTCGAAGGCTATCCCAATCTGGGCACCGGCAAGACCCGACAGGCACGGCGGCAGAGTTATGACCTCGGCCCGCAATTGCAGCGCGGTATTCCGGCGCTTGAAATGCTGGAGCAAAGGCGGCGGCTCGATGAGGCTTTGGCTGCGATCAAGAGCCAGCGGCGCGGCACAGTCGATGCCTACGTGGTCACGATTGCTCTCGACAGCGATCCAGTCTTTGCCCGCGAGGCGCGCGAGGCGGCGAGGGTGCTTGCCCGGCGCTACGATGCGCAAGGACGGACGCTGACACTCGCGGGGCCAGACGGGTCGCGCAACGATCTGCCCTATGGTTCGATCGACACGCTGCTGGTGAGCCTCGCGCGCATTTCGGAGATCATGGACCGCGATGAAGATGTGCTGGTGCTCTATTCAACGAGCCACGGCATCCAGCTGGGCCTTGCCTACCATTACGGCGATGTCGGCTATGGCGTGCTCAGCCCCGCGCGGTTCAAATCAGTGCTGCAAGAGCTTGGCATCAAGCGCCGCATCCTGCTTCTGAGCGCGTGCTATTCGGGCATTTTCATCGATCCACTGTCGAGCGCAGACACCGCTATCCTGACAGCCTCGGCTGCGAACCGCACATCGTTTGGATGTCAGGCAGAGAATGACTGGACCTTCTTTGGCGATGCTCTGATCAACAATGCGCTGCGACGCCCGCAAAGCCTTAAGGATGCCTCGCTTCAGGCCGGGGGTCTGGTCGCGAATTGGGAGGCCAAGCAGCGCCTGCTCGCCTCGCTCCCTCAGACCCGGATTGGCAAGGGCGTGGAAGCGTGGCTGCCCGAACTTGAAGCGCGCATGCCGCAAATCGCGACACAGCCCGTCGGGCGGCCCGCCATTGGGGAGTAGGCGCTAGTCTGCCGGTGCCTCGGCGCGTCTGGCTTTCACGATTGTTACCGGCTCAGCGAGCATCTGCCCGCGCATCATCCCGTCACCCTTTTCGGGATCAATCCCGCTCTGGTGGATCGCGGCGACGATATCCATTCCGCTGGTGACATAGCCAAACACCGCATAGCCATTGCGCCACACTTCCTCTTCGGCATCGGGCCGCGCATCCAGGCCGATCTGATCCTGTAACATGATTGAGAAGTCGCCATTGGCGCTGCCCGGTTCGCCCATCGCCATCGAAAGTGCACCATTGGTATGGCTCAGCCCGGTTTGCGTGGTCGGCTCATGCGCAATGCCGGGCAGGATGCGCTTGGGATCAAACTGGGTGCCGCCTTGCAAAAGGCCATTGGGCTTGGGCTCGCGATCGAGGCTCATGGCGCGGTAAAAGACCGTGCCGTCAAAGCGCCCGTCATCGACATAGCGCAGGAAATTGGCCGCGGTGATCGGCGCGCGCTCCACCTCAAGCGCAATCGTGATGTCGCCCATCGTGGTTTCAAGCACCACGTCGAGCGTTTCATATTGCGGATCGGGCTCCGGCGCGTCGGTTACCTGCGGCGCGGGCGGCTCCTCGCTCTTGATCTCAAACTTCATGATCAGTGTGTTCTGGCACCCGGCGCGCTCCCGCTCAAAGCAATTGTTAAAGTTGTCGTCTGAGGCGAGGTAGAGATAGCGCTTTCCAAACTGCTCGCGCACAGCGAGCCCTTCGAAATTGTCGCGCGTTAGCGGCGCGTCGAAGATGGCGAGGGTGGTCTGGGTGTCGTCTTCGGCCAGTTCGACAATCGCAGCACGGTTGCCATAGCCCGGTTTGTAGCTGCGCATGAGGATATAGCATGTGCCGTCGTCTGCGCAGGCTGCGTCGGTAGGGGCACCGTCATGTTCGGCAAGAGACTGGGGAGGGACAAGCGAAAAGGGCGTGGGTGTCATCCCATTGATGCGCGCGCAGTTTGGAGCGTCAGGGAAAGAGTTCTCGACACACATCAGCCCGCCTACCGGTGCGGAGGTCAGTGTCTCCAACCCCTTGTTTGGGCCGCTAAAGGTGAGGGCCTTCATGGGTCTTGTGCCCAGAGTTTCAGCGGGGCCGTCGAGTGTCTGGTAGCGCCATACCCGATGATCTCGCTCGAATGCTATCAACCATTGGCCTTTGTCGTCGCGGGTTATCGCCTCGGCATCGGCCTCGCTCTTGGTCTTGAGCTTCTTTCCCTTGGTGTCGCGCAGGGTGCCCATGTCGATGGAATAAAGATCAAGCAGCCGACCATTGCTCTCATCGGTTTGGATTTTAAGCCAGCGGCCATCATCGCTCACGGCATAAAGCGCGCCGCCGCCATTGTCCGCTTCATTATCGACCCATTCGAGGCCGGAGATGCCGCCGATCTTTTCCTCTCCCGGTTCAACCTTCAAACCGCCGCGATAGATCAGCTTGCCCACCTCACTTTGTTCGGGATCACTCTCGTTCAGGGTCACCGGCAGGGTTTGAGGGAGGATGTCCTCATATTCTTGCGCGGCGAGAGCACCGGGAATGAAGAACAGGGCGAGAGCGAGAAGAGGTGTCTTCCATGTCATTCGTCGCACTCTATCGTCTGCTTATCGAGGTGCAACAGCTGTCAGACCCTATTCATGCGGGCTTCATGTTTACATCCGTAGTCGATACAGCTACAAGTGTAATCGTCAGTTTCGCCGAGGCCTTCGGCGGGTGGGAGGAACCAACGTGCCACGCAAGCCAGATACCGCCACTCAGAGCCCTGAGCGTATCTCTGATGCAGAGCATGCGATCATGGAAGCTCTGTGGGATCAAAAGGGCGATGCCAGCGCTCAGGATATCTTCGATACCGTAGGCGAAGCGCGCGACTGGAGCCTTGCGACAGTCAAGACGCTGCTCTCACGGCTCGTCCAGAAGCAAGCGGTTTCGACCCGCCCGGATGGTCGCCGTTTCCTCTATTCACCATTGATGGCGCGGGACGATTATGTCGGTGGTGAAAGCCGCCGACTGGTCGACAAGCTGTTCGGTGGGAAAGCGGCATCACTGGTCGCGCATTTGGCCGAGTCCGAAGCGCTGACCATGGATGACCTCACCGAAATCGAGCAGATTTTGAAGGAGCTGAAGCAATGAGCGCCTTCCTGTTTGATACGCTCGTTTGGACTGCGGCGCTGATTGCGCTGGTCCTTGTCCTTCGCCGCCCGGTGACGCGCTGGTTTGGTGCACCGATGGCCTATGCGCTGTGGTGCCTGCCAATGCTGCGCCTGCTGCTGCCGCCGATTGAGCTTCCCTCATGGCTGGCTCCGGTCGAAGAGCCGGTCGCTGTGTCTCCCGAAGTCGCTGGCGAACTTATGGTCGCGCTTGGATCGGATGTTGCGACGCAAGTTCCGCTTGTGGCGCAAGCCCCTGCGCCTGAGCCGACATTGTACGAGGCAGCCTATCACGCTTTTCTCAGCCTGCCGCTGACCGAGATTGCGCTGACAGCGTGGCTCGGTGGGGCAGCTGTGTTCCTTTACCTGCGGTTCAGCGCCTATTTCCGCCTGCGCCATGAATTGACCGAGGGCGCGCGCGAAGTTGGCACCACGAAGGGGCCGCTGGGTACTATTCGCCTGATCGAAACGCCCGGAACCGCTGCGCCGCTGGCTTTTGGCGTGGTGGAGCCGGTCGTCGCTCTGCCCGAAGGCTTTATGGCGCGGGTTGATCGGGAAGCACGCGACCTGGCGCTCGCTCACGAGCTAGAGCACCACCGCGGGCATGACCTCCTGATCAACATAATCGTGCAGCCGCTCTTCGCCTTGCACTGGTTCAACCCCTTGGGCCGATATGGCTGGCTGGCCTTGCGGCGAGACCAGGAAGCGGCCTGCGATGCGAGGGTGATAGCCTCGCAACCCAGAGAGACCAAAGCGCTCTATGCCAATGTCATTGCGAGCTTCGCCGCCGGGCCAAATATCGCCCTTGCGGCGCCGATGGCGTGCCCGGTCCTGGGCGATAAATCCATTATACAAAGACTGAGGAACCTAAAAATGACAGAACAATCCTCGAATACCCCTTCGCGCAAAATTGCTTCGCGTCTGATGCTGGGCGCTGCTGTCCTGGCGCTGCCGCTGACCGCTTCGATCACCTATGCAGAGACGCTCGTGCCGGAAATTCCGGGTCCCATCGCAGCGCCGCTGCCGCCGGCACCACCGGCTGCTCCCAAGGTTGATGGGATGGCCGTTCCCCCTGCGCCTGAAGCACCTTTCGCACCCAAAGCGCCAGCAGCGCCTGAGCCGGGGCAAAGCGAGACGACGATCATCACCATCGATCCCGATACCGGTGAGACTAAGACAGTGACCAAGAACGGCCAGTTCAATGTTGAGGCCGATGAGATCAAAGTGGTCAAGGTCAAGGACAAAAAGTTCGTTGTCATGAGCAACTTCGAAGAAGGTCAGCATGACGGCGCCAAGACGCGCACCGAAACTGTTCGCATCGTCAATTCAGACGGCGAGCTCTCCGAAGCCGAGATGGAAGAGATCATGGTCGAGGTCCGCGAGGGCCTGGCCGAAGCCGATAAGGCGCTGACCGAGGTTCGCGTCCAACTCACCGAGCTTGAAAAGAGCGAAATGTGGGAAGAGCTGGCCGAGTTGCAGGGGAATGTTGAGGGCCGCACGGTCGTCAAGATGTCGTGCGACAATTCATCTGACGAAGTTGCGACTACCACCCAGCTCGAGGACGGCCGCACCGAAGTGGTGATCTGCCAGTCCAAGGTCATGTCTTACGCACTCAAAGGCATTGAACAGGCGCGCGAAGCCATCGCCAACAATCCCGAGATCACTGGCGAAATGCGCTCCAGCATTCTCAAAGAACTCGATCAGCAGATTGAGCGCTGGAAGAAAGAGGCGCGCTAAGCGCAACAGCTCAAACGGCTCCCACGGGTCACCCGGATATCCTGCGATGATAGGGTGACTGAGCTGAGAGGCTCCAGAAGAGGCGGCGGACTATCTCCCCTGTGATGGTCCGCCGCTTTGCTTTTGCGCGGTTCATATACAATTCAGTTCATCGCTCACAATGCACAACTCGTCTCACGACCAAAGGAGAATGAGTGATGTCAGGTGAACGAAGTCCAGGAACCAAACTTATCATTGTTGCGATGATTGGCGCGATGCTGATCGTCCCCTTGGCGATGGTGTTCATGCTGGTGGGAGACCGTCAACACCAGGCGCGCATCGCGCAAAATTCAGTCACAGCCGCATGGGCAGGGCCGCAGATTGTGGCGGGTCCGACGCTGGTGGTCCCATATATTGTGAAGCGCGAAGTTCGGGAAAATGTGGACAACAAGATCACCACGCGCATCGTCGAGAACCGCCAGAATTTATACATCTCGCCATCCACTCAGGACCTTGAGACCACGCTCGATCCCGAAGTGCGCACGCGCGGTTCGATCCATCGCAGCGTTGTTTATGAGGCGGCCATCAGCGGGAACGCCCGGTTTGTGATGCCCGACGATCTCGAACGGCTCAACATAAAGCCTGAACAGCTGCGCCTCAGCGAAGCCTTTGTGCAATTGCCTATCTCTGACCCGCGCGGGCTGTTGACCGATGCGCGGCTTTCGCAGGGCGGTGAAGCGCTTACGCTGCGTCCCGGTCTGGGTGCCAGTCAGGAGGGGACGGGTGTGCACGCCTTCCTTGACTGGAGCGAGGGAGCGGATGTCCAACTCGATTTCACGTATGCCCTTCGCGGCAGCAGCGCTTTTAGCATGGTCCCGCGCGGCGAGGAGAGCACGTTCAAGGTGAAATCGGAATGGCAGCATCCCAGTTTCGGCGGAGGCTTCCTGCCGGGTGATGCGGACAAGGTGGTCGACGAAACCGGGTTCAGCGCGAGCTGGTCCATCTCGAACCTTGCGCTGGGTCAGTCATTGGTGGGGACTGGGCAGCCGCTTTCGCCCTATGCCGCAGAGCCGAACACCGATTACATGTTCAACGAAATTGCCGCCCCGCAATCTGGGCAATCCATGGCAACGATCCGCCTGATCGAGCCGGTTGATCTTTACAAGCAGGTTGAGCGCTCGCTCAAATATGGCTTTCTCTTCATCGGCTTCACCTTTCTGGCGTTCCTGATGTTCGACATTGTCGGCGGCGCCAAAGTGGCTTCGGCGGAGTATCTGCTGACGGGAGCGGGATTGATCCTGTTCTTTGTCATGCTGCTCGCCTTTGCCGAGATGATCGGGTTTGCCTGGGCCTATCTGATCGCGAGCGCGGCCATCATTGGGCTGTTGGCGAGCTATTCTGCAGCCGTGCTGGGCGGATGGAAACGAGCAAGCTTCATCGCTGCGCTTCTGACGGGGCTTTACGCGGTCCTCTATGTCCTGCTCAACCTTGAGGAATGGTCCCTGGTGATCGGATCGCTGATGCTGTTCGTGGCTCTGGCTGCCGTGATGTACGCGACGCGCAACATCAACTGGTCGGCAGTGACGGCAAGCGTTGACGACCCTTACGACACCGAGCCAGCCAATCATGCAGCAGAAGTCTGATTGATCCCAACACAAAACCCGCCAGTCTCGCCTTCGATGGAACAGCGAGGCTGGCGGGTTTCTTTATTCAGCAGGTTTGGGCCGGGCTGGATATTTGCAGCCGCGTGCTTGGCCAAGGCCTTTCAAATAGCCGCGGCGGACCATGCCAGCCATGCGAGCCGCGCTTGACTCGCGCGCATTGCCTGCAGCACCCGACACTTCACGCACAAGGCCGCGAAACGGGATGATGGAGCCAACCACGCTCTTTGCCGTACCCTTGGCGTTGATCCCGGTGCCTTTGGCGCCGGCGGTGTCATAATCCTCACCCAGAGCTTCATCCAGCTTTGCAATTTCGGCGACCAGCGCGTTGCATGTGCTCAGGCCTTCGGAGGAATACGGTGCCTTTGCAGCGTCGATCAGGACTTCGGGGATGTCTTCCTTCGACAATCCGACATCCTCTAACGGGGTTTCAGCAACGTCCTTTACGTCGTTGGCAACGTCCTTGACGTCATCACCATCGACCTTTTGCGCAGCGGCGGGAGCAGCACTCAGCATCCCCAACGCCAGTGTTGCTCCCAACAGGCAAATCGCCTTAGTCAAAGTTGAAATATACATCGCATGCTCCCGGGTCTGCGGATTGAAGGCCTCTGCGCAGCGCTTCGATACGCTGGCTGCTGGTTCCGTGAGTGAAGTTCTCAGGTCGAATCCGCTGCCCGGCATTGCGCGCGAGTGTGTCATCCCCGATTGAGGATGCCGCGCGCATGCCTTCTTCGATGTCGCCGGGTTCGATGCGCGAGGCATTCTTGCCTGCCCAGACGCCAGCGAGGCAATCCGCGTCGAGTTCCATGCGCACCTGCAATTGGTTGGCTGCCCGCGGGTTGCGGGCCTGAAGCTGGCGGATCTGGTCCGCTCTGCCGGTCAGGTTCTGGATGTGATGTCCATATTCATGCGCCACGACATAAAGCCGCGCAAAGTCGCCGCGCGTGCCGCTCATCTTGGCAAGCTGATCAAAGAACTGCACGTCGATGTACATGCCCATATCCGCCGGACAGTAGAATGGGCCGGATGCGGAACTTGCACTGCCGCACCCCTCGGTATCGACGCGGCCTGATGGGAACAGGTTGAGGAATGGCTGGCGGAACGGGATGTTGGCGCGGGCGAATTCCGGCGCCCAAGTTTCGTTGAGGCTGGTGAGCGCTTCGCACGCCTCGCGCGCATAAGGGCCGCTGGTGCAGATTTGCTCTTCGCTGAGTTCGCGTGTTGAGCCAGAGGGGACAGTGCCCTGCTGCTCAATCCCGCCGATGATGGAAAGCGTCTGCTGCGGATCGATGCCGAACACAAGCGCTCCGATCAGCGCGATGATGATCGCACCACAGCCCACGCCACCTGCTCGCCTGCGACCACGCGCAGGTCCGCTGGTTGAGCGAACATCGATCTTCGACGTGTCGAAAGGATTGAGCCGCATCGCTTTTCCCCGTTCCCCTCATGCGCGCAGCGCGCGATCTGGTGCTTACGCGCATTTCGCTGGACACCGCGAGTGCATGGCGCAACAGACTTCGCGTAAAGGATTAGTCAATTGAGGAGTACATGCAATGTTGCTCGAAGGAAAACGCGCGCTGGTAACCGGGTCGACGTCAGGGATCGGTCTGGCGATTGCCAAGGCTTTGCGGGCAGAGGGCGCTGAGGTCATCCTTAACGGGCTGGGCGATCCTGATGAGATTGCCAAACTCCAGGCAGAGATCGGCGCGGATTTTGCCGGCGCAAACCTGATGGATCCCGCCGCGATTGAAGCGATGTTCGACGAGATCGGCCCGGTCGATATTCTGGTCAACAATGCAGGCATGCAGCATGTTTCTCCGGTCGAGGACTTCCCGCCTGAGAAATGGGATGCCGTCATTGCGCTCAATCTGACGGCGGTATTTCACACCACTCGGCTTGCCGTGCCCGGCATGAAGGAGAAGGGGTGGGGGCGGATCATCAACACCGCCTCAGCGCACTCGCTGACAGCCTCGCCGTTCAAGAGCGCCTATAACGCCTCGAAACATGCGGTGGCCGGGTTTACCAAGACGATCGCGCTGGAATTGGCGACTACGGGTGTGACCGCCAATTGCATCAGCCCGGGCTATGTCTGGACGCCGCTGATCGAAGGGCAGATCCCCGACACGATGGCCGCGCGCGGGCTGAGCCGGGAGGAAGTCATCAATGATGTGCTTCTGGCCAAGCAGCCGACCAAGAAGTTCGTTCAACCGCACGAGGTCGGCGCTATGGCGGTGTTCCTGTGCCGCGAGGAAGCGGGCAATGTCACCGGCGCCAATTGGAGCATTGACGGGGGCTGGACCGCAGAATGAGCCTTTTTGGATGAGCCTGCGCTCAATCCCGATATTACTGTTCGCACTGGTGCTGGTGGCTTGCGCCAAGCCTCCGCTGGCCAGCATTCCTCAGGTCGAGCGCGAGGCCATGTCCGCGCGGCTGATGCGCGATATTGAGACGCTTGCAAGCGATGAGTTTGGCGGGCGCAGGCCGGGCACTCCGGGTGGCCAGATGACGGTCGATTATCTGACGCAGCGCTTTGCCGAGGTCGGCCTTGAATCGGGCA
This sequence comes from Pseudomonadota bacterium, assembly GCA_039822745.1. Classification (GTDB taxonomy): domain Bacteria; phylum Pseudomonadota; class Alphaproteobacteria; order Sphingomonadales; family Sphingomonadaceae; genus Erythrobacter. The sequence goes on from JBCBMN010000001.1 coordinate 39,770, forward strand.
CCAATGATCCGGCCAATCCGTGGCGCGCTCCGGTGAACCTCACAGCCATTCGCGGGATAGACAGCCAGGTTGAACTGATGGTGGGCGATCAGACGATCCCGCTGACAAGGGAAGAGGCGGTCGCGGTCACCTCCTTACAGCGCGTGCTGATCGCGGAAGCTCAGATGGTGTTCGTTGGCTATGAAGCCGAAACCGTCCCGACAGAACGGATTGCAGGCAAGGTCGCGGTTATGCTGGCCGACCGAAGCCTGAACCCAGAACGCCGCATCCTGCTCGAAGCCAAGCAGGCAAGTGCGGTGATTGTAGTCCCCGATCTGACCCCGCGGTTCGAAGCGCTGATTGTGGAGCGTATTCGGCGCGATGCAGGCCGGCAGAAGATCGCCTTGAGCAGCGATGTCGATGAAGTCTTCGCAGCGGTCGCGACACCCGAGGCGATGGCGCGAGCGCTGGGGCAGCAGACTTGGACGGCACTGACCGATGCCGCATCTGCGCCGGGTTTTGCGCCAATAGACCTTGATGCGAGTGTCAATATCGAAGCCACCACTGAGCGCCGCGATTTTGTCAGCTATAATGTAGTCGGGCGCTTGCCAGGAAGCGGCGATGGAGCCTCACAAGATAGGCGCGCGGTCCTGCTGCTCGCACATTGGGACCATTTGGGCGAATGCGCGCCGCCGGGCTCGCTTGATCGGATTTGCAACGGCGCGGTCGATAATGCGAGCGGGCTTGCAGCGATACTGGAATTGACGCGCCGTCTTGCGCAGGGTGGCCCTTATCAGCACGACATCTATGTCCTCGCGACGACCGCCGAAGAGGTCGGGCTGCTGGGCGCGCAGAGCTTTGTCGCCAACCCTCCGATCCCGCTCGACACGATTGTGGGGGCCTTCAATTTCGACACAGTGGCGCTCGCCCCTGAAGGATCGCCAGTTGGCTTTGTTGGAGAAGGACGCACGCCGCTTGATCCGCTGATCCTCGAAGCCCTCGCGGAGACCGGGCGCGCGCTGGGCAATCGTCAATTCGCCGAGAGCTTTGTCAAGCGCCATGACGGTTGGATCCTGCTGGGCAAGGGTGTCCCGGCTGTGCTGCTTTCCAGCGCCTTTGCTTCGGAAATTACCGCCGGGCCGTACTTCGAAAGCGCCTATCACCGCCCGTCTGATGAAAGCGACAATATCGAACTGGGCGGTGCAATTGACGATCTGCTGCTGCATGAGAAACTGGTGAAGCGTCTCGCCATTCCCGTTGCACCGCAGCCCTGAACCCAACAAACGGTGATAGCGCGCCACGCACCCCTAGCGCCACGCCAGCAACCGCCCTACATGGCCTTGCACCCGATTCTGTTGACGATGAAAGCGTGCACCTGATGGACATCCCCCTTGGCCTTACATTTGACGATGTTCTCCTGCGCCCCGCAGAGAGCAGCGTGCTGCCGAGCATGGCGGATACCAAGACGCAGCTGACGCGCGAGATTGGGCTGAATATCCCGATCCTGTCAGCGGCCATGGACACCGTGACCGAAGCCGACATGGCCATCGCGATGGCGCAGATGGGCGGGATCGGCGTGCTGCACCGCAATCTCGACATTGAACAGCAAACCGCCGCCGTGCGCGCGGTGAAGCGGTTTGAAAGCGGCATGGTGGTCAATCCGATCACAATCGGCCCCGATGCCGTGCTGGGCGAAGCGCAGGCGCTGATGCAATTGCACCGGATCAGCGGCATTCCCGTGACCGATCCGAGCGGCAAGCTGCTCGGCATCCTCACAAACCGCGATGTGCGCTTTGCCGAGAACCCAAACCAGCCCGTGCGCGAATTGATGACGACCGAGCGCCTTGCGACAGTTCCGCTGGGCACCTGTCAGGAAGATGCGCGCCGTCTGCTGCACCAACGCCGGATCGAGAAGCTGCTGGTGGTGGACGATGACTATAAGTGCATCGGCCTGATCACTGTGAAGGATATCGAGAAAGCCGTCACCTATCCCGATGCGACCAAGGACACCGCTGGCCGTCTGCGCGTCGCAGCGGCGACCACGGTGGGCGACAAGGGCTTTGAGCGCTCCGAAGCGCTGATCGATGCCGAGGTTGATGTGGTCATCATCGACACCGCGCATGGGCATAACCAAGACGTCTCGAAGGCCGTTAAGCGGGTCAAGTCGCTCAGCAATTCGGTGCAGGTGATCGCAGGCAATGTCGCCACTGCAGAAGCGACCCGCGCGCTGGTTGATGCAGGCGCCGATGCGGTGAAGGTGGGGATTGGCCCCGGCTCGATCTGCACCACCCGCGTGGTCGCTGGCGTGGGTGTGCCGCAATTGACCGCGGTGATGGAAAGCGCGGCAGAGGCTGCCAAATCGGGCGTTCCGGTGATCGCAGATGGCGGGCTTCGCACCAGTGGCGATGCGGCCAAGGCATTGGCGGCAGGCGCGTCTTCCGTGATGGTAGGCTCTATGCTGGCAGGCACGGCGGAAAGCCCGGGCGAGGTGTTCCTCTATCAGGGGCGCAGCTACAAGGCCTATCGCGGCATGGGCAGTGTGGGGGCAATGGCGCGCGGTTCGGCGGACCGTTATTTCCAGCAGGATATCTCTCAGCAGAAACTCGTGCCTGAAGGGATCGAGGGTCAGGTGCCGTTCAAGGGCCCGGCGTCCGACGTGGTTCACCAGCTTGTCGGCGGGATCAAGGCGGCGATGGGCTATACCGGCTCGGCCACCATTGCTGATCTCAAAGAGCGCGCGCAATTCGTGCGGATCACCAATGCAGGCCTGTCTGAAAGCCATGTCCACGATGTCGCCATCACCCGCGAGGCGCCGAACTATCCGACACGCTAAGGGCCAATAAGCGATTTCCTACAAGCGGCCGGGCTGTCAGAATCCTTGGCCAAGATGACCGATTGAAAAGCGCTTTATGTTGGATAAGTGTCAACTTCGCTCTTTGCGGCTGAAAGTGAACAATTATAGTGATTTATGAGGCAAAACTGACGAATTTGACGCTTTTGCACGTGTCAACTTTGTCAACTTTGTTCGGCAGTGCAGCATGATTCCCTCGGCGCGGGTGCAGGCTGCGATTGAACTGCTTGATGCGACTATCGAGGCGGCCAGAAACAAGGGCGCTCCGGCGGATCGGCTGATCGCGGCCTATTTCAAGACCCGGCGCTATGCGGGTTCGAAGGATCGCAGGGCGGTGCGCGAACTGGTCTATCGCGCGATCCGGCATTGCGGGCCGGTCCCGGCAAACGGGCGAGCGGCGATGCTGGCTCTGGCTGAGGTGGATGAGGGCTTGGCAGTGCTGTTTGATGGGTCTGAGCATGGCCCCGCTGCGATTGGCGAGCAGGAGAAGGTGGCTCAAAGCGGCCTTGCTCCTGATTGGCTGGTCAAGGAACTGACCCGCTCAGACGTCAGCGATGAGGTTGTGGCATCGCTGCTGGGGCGCGCGCCGCTTGATATCCGGGTCAACGCTCTGAAGGCAGACCGCTCCACGCTCGACTTGCCTGATGCGGGCGAGGCTTTGGCCGCTCCTCAGGCGCTGCGGTTTGAAATGGGCACGAATGTTGAACAATGGCCTGCCTTTCGCGACGGTCTGATCGAAGTGCAGGACCATGGCAGCCAGCTTATTTGCGAAGCCATCCCGGCGCAGGCTGGTGACACTGTCATTGACCTGTGCGCAGGGGCAGGCGGTAAGAGCCTCGCTCTCGCGGCACGCTTTGGCAATGCGATCAGTCTGGTGGCCAGCGACACTGACAAGCGTCGGCTCGGCAATCTGGCACCGCGCGCCACGCGGGCAGGGGCGCAAATTGACCAGACCGTGCTGCTCGATCCCCAGCGCGAAATGGAGGCGCTCGCCGCGTACGGGGGCAAGGCGGATCATGTGCTGATCGACGCGCCCTGTTCGGGGACGGGCACATGGCGGCGCAACCCCGAGGGACGCTGGCGTTTGGACAAGGCTGAGCTCGCGCGCCTCACCAGATTGCAGGACCACGTGCTCGACATCGCCGCGCAGCTGGTGCGGCCGGGCGGAACGCTCACTTATGTGACGTGTTCGGTTCTTGATGCCGAAGGCGCAGATCGCATGAGCGCATTCCACACGCGCCATCCCGGCTTTGTGGCTGAGACACCTGCGTTGCCGGTTGGAACTGCGCGTGATTCGGCCCTGCGGCTGGATCCGTATCACGACGGCACGGACGGCTTTTTTGTCGCTATCGCCCGCTCGCCATGATAATCCTAATCGCTATGCCTAAGCCTCCGGTAACCCGGTCAGATGCCGGGACCACTTCGATAAAGGAGTTATTCATGCGTTTTGCGCCTGCTGCCGCTGCTCTCTCACTGTTCCTCGCCACCACGGCAAGTGTGACAGGTGCCATGGATCGAGAGCCGAACCCGCGGGCTGAATCGCTGATCATGCAGGGGCGCTCGGCTTTGGTCTCTGGCGATACACAAGGCGCGATTGACGCCTTTGAAGCCGCGCTGACGGTGGACCCAGGTTACACGCCGGTTTTCCTTGAGCTTGCCGAAGTGGCGCGTGCCGAAGGTCTACAGGGCAAGGCGATCAAGTATTACCGCGAAGCTCTGGCGCGCGATCCCGGCAATTTCGCAGCGATTTCAGGCGAGGGCGCCGCTTTGGTGGAGAAAGGTGCGTTGGAAAAGGCGAAGCGCAATCTTGCCCGGCTCCAAAGCCTGTGCGGCGATGCTTGCCCGGAAACCCTGGCGCTTGAAATGACCATCGAAGACGGGCCTCCGGCGCGGCTCGCAGCGGAAACCGCCGATGCCGAAACGCCCGCCAGCAACTGATTGAGAGAGACTGACAGCCATGCTGACGCTCCATCACCTCGAATATTCGCAAAGCTTTCGCATCCTGTGGCTGCTTGAAGAGCTGGGCGCTGAGTATGAGCTGAAGTCGTATGATCGCGATCCCGAAAGCAATCTGGCGCCTGCCGAGTACAAGGCGCTGTCACCGCTCGGGACGGCTCCTGTAGTGACCGACGGCGATATTGTGCTGGCAGAGAGCAATGCGATCATCGACTACATCATGGACAGCCACCCTGACAGTCCGCTCGATCCCAAGCCGGGCAGTGCGGACCGCGCGCGGCATCTGTTCTGGTATCACGCAAGCCCCGGCTCGCTGATGTCGATCCAGGGAACAGCGATGGTGCTGACACTTCTGGAGGATCGTTCGCCTTGGCCGCTAAGCTCGCTGCTGAAAGCGGTGTTTGGTCAAGTGCGCAAACTCTTCATCAACCCGCGTAATGAAGCGATCTATGCTCTGATGGAGAAGGACTTGGGCGAAAGGCCGTTCTTTGGTGGAGAGAGCTTCACCACGGCGGACATCACCATGATTTATGCCATGGTCGCCCTGCGGACCAAGGGAACATTCGACACCGGCTATCCCAACATCCTTGCGTGGTTTGACCGGGTCGAGGCGATCCCTTCCTTTCAGTCAGCACGGGCCAAGGATGATCGGCCGCACATCGATTTCCGCTTCTGAAGCGGCTCAGATCAGGTCGCGAAATTCCTCGACCAAAGCTGCGTAAACATCGCGTTTGAACGGCACGATCATTTCGGGAAGCAGGTCGGGTTCGAGCCAGCGATAGGCGTTGAACTCAGGAGGGTCATGGGCTTCGAGGTTGATATCAGCCTCTTCGCCAAGGAAGCGGCCCAGAAACCAGTGCTGGATCTGGCCGCGATACTTGCCCTTCCAAACCTTGCCCAGAAGCTCTGGCGGAAGGTCGTATTTCATGGGGGAGGAGGCGCGGGCGATCACTTCGACCTTGTCGGGAGTGATGCCGGTTTCCTCCTCGAGCTCGCGCAGGGCAGCGGCTTGCTCGTCCTCGCCCGGATCAATCCCGCCCTGCGGCATCTGCCAGGTGCCATGTGCGCGGGAATCGATGCGCTTGCCGGTAAAGACAAGTCCGTCCGCGTTGACCAGCATGAAGCCCGCGCAGGGCCGGTAAGGAAGATCGCTCACGTATGCTCTCCGAGTTTGTACTTCATGGCGACGATGATGCGCTCAAGATCACCCTGCGTGCTCGGGACCATCTGGCGCAGATTGCAGAAGGAGTGCGTCACCCCCTTCATCTCTATAAACGTGAAGTCAGCCCCCGCATCGGCCAGCGCCTTGGCATAAGCGCGCCCGGAATCGCGGATCGGATCAAGACTGGCAGTGATGACCACGGTCGGCGGAGCGCTGGCATGATCACCCAATATCGGAAAGCCGCGTGGGTCGCTTTCATCGGCGGCATACGATTCGCTGAACAGCGTCATCGAGGCTTCGGTCAGGATATAGCCATCGCCAAACTGCGCGTAGCTTTCAGACTCCCGCACGTCGTTCGTAGCCGGGAAGATCGGGACTTGCAGGATGACGGGCACATCCGCTGGCTTGGTTGTGAGCAGTTGGCTGACCGCGATGGTGGCCGTTCCACCTGCGCTGTCGCCGATTGTGATGATGCCCGTTGCCTCGCGACCCAGAGCCTCTGGCGAGGATGCCACCCAGCGCGTTGCCGTTTCGCAATCCTCGATGGCAGCGGGGAAGGGTGCTTCGGGCGCGCGGCGATAATCGACTGCGACAAGCGGCAAGTCCATCAGCGCTGCGATCTCGGTGCACAGCGCATGGTGCGTTTCAAGATCGCCAATCACAAACCCGCCGCCGTGATAGAATGTAATGATCGGGCCAGCTTCCCGGCTTTCGCGCGCATCGTACAGCCGGAGCGGAATGTCTCCCGCCGGGCCTGGGCAGGTGAGGTCCGTAATCACCGCCAGATCGCGCGCCGGTCGGTCGGCCATGGCGTGCAGCGCGCCGTAAGACGCCCTCGCTTCCTCAAGCGACATCTCGGCAATCGATGGCCCGTCAATGCCAGCCATCATATCGAGCAGGGCCTTCATGTCGGGGCGAATAAATGGGGTGTCAGTCATGGTCGTTCAGTCTATTTGCCTCTCTCAATTTTGACGGACTTATGCACCATCGCTAGTCGCCTGAAAACAAGGAAGGCATATGGATAATCTGACGCACGGCCTCACCGGTGCTTTGATGGGACAGATGGGGCTTAAGACAAAGACCGGCCTTGGGCTGGCGGCGCTGGTGCTTGGGGCGAACCTTCCCGATATCGATGTGGTGGGGCTGTTATGGCTCGACAGCGCTGAGGCGCTAGGGTTCCGGCGCGGGATTACGCATGGACCGATCGGGGTGGTGCTGCTGCCGCTTGGTTTGGCGGCGCTGCTATGGGGTTTTGACCGATGGCAGGAAAGGCGCGGTAAGCGACCGGCGGGCCGCGATCCGGTGAACTTCAAATGGCTTTATGTGCTCGGGCTGATCGGAGCGATCTCGCACTCGCTGATGGATTGGCTGAATGTCTATGGCGTGCGGTTCCTCTATCCCTTCGACAAAAGCTGGTATTACGGCGACACGCTGTTCATCATCGATGTGTGGCTGTGGGCGTTGCTCGCGCTGAGCGTGTGGTGGTCCGCGCGGGCTGAGAAGCGGGGCGGGCGTTGGCGGCGGCCAGCCTGGATAGGCATGGCGCTGGCGATGGTGTTTGTGGCGGCGAACTACGCGATCACCTTCTTCGACTACAACGCCGGCGGACGTTTCCGCGTGCCTTATCCCGAGCGCTACATCTCATCGCCCATGCCCTTCCAGTTCTGGAAGCGCGAACATATTGCGCAGCTTGAAAGCGGGCGCTGGATCGGAAGCGAGTGGGAAGGGGTGCTCTTGGAATCGGGCTATCGCGCATCGCGCAGTATTCAGTGCGAATTGCCGGACTTTGCCGAGATGCGGAAGACGAACGCGCAGCTTGATGGTTTCCTCACCTGGACGCGTGCGCCCATTGCCGAAGGACAGCGCGATGGCTCGATCATCCTGCGCGATGCGCGCTTCTACGACCCGTTGGTGCGCGACCGGTTCAGCGTGGCCTTGCCAGATGTGCAATGTGTGGAACTTGGAGCCGACTGAGGCGCTTTGCATGGCATGAGTGACACGCAAATCGTGTGGCTGCGGCGCGATCTGCGCCTGGCTGACAACCCTGCCTTGTTTGAAGCGTCAAAGCGCGGTCCCGTTATCGCTGTCTATGTGCTGGATGATGCAGCGGCCAAGACCCATGCCTATGGTGGGGCTTCGCGCTGGTGGCTGCATCATTCGCTCAGCGGTCTGGCGCGGCGTCTGGAAGAGCGCGGCTCGCGGCTGATCCTGCGCAAAGGGGATTGCATCGAGCATCTCACCGGAATCACCAAGGAGACGGGCGCGAGCGCCGTGCATGCCAATCGCCATTACGAACCATGGTGGCGCAATGCCGAAAAGGCGCTGGACGAACGGCTCGATCTTAAGCTCTATGATGGCAACTACCTCACCACTATGGGCTCAATCACGACCGGAACGGGCGGTCAGTACAAGATCTACACTCCGTTCAGCCGGGCCGTGCGGGCGCAATTCCCTCCGCGTGATCTGGTGCCTGAGCCAACGCTCGCCGCGCCCGAGGTTTGGCCCGCGAGCGACGCGCTAGAGGACTGGAACCTGCTCCCGACAAAGCCCGACTGGTCCGGCGGTATCGCACAAGCGTGGGAGGTGGGCGAGGAGGCTGCTCACAAGCGCCTTGCCTGGTGGGAGGCGCATGTCGATGACTACGAAGACAAACGCAATTTCCCCTCGGTCGAGAAAGTCTCGCGCCTCTCCCCGCACCTCCATTTCGGCGAGATTTCACCGCTTCAGATCTGGCATCACTTTGCAGGTCGCCATACGAAGGGCTGGGAGATTTACGAAAGCGAGCTGATCTGGCGCGACTATGCGCAGAACACGGTGGCGCAATTTCCGCTCTATGCGCGCGCCAATTACCGTGAGGACTTTGACCAGATCGAATGGCGCGATCCCAAGAATGATCCTGACGCAGCGCGCGACCTCAAGAAATGGCAGCAGGGCAAGACCGGCTACCCGATCGTCGATGCCGGAATGCGTGAGCTGTATCAGACCGGCTGGATGCACAACCGGGTGCGGATGATCGCGGCGAGTTTCCTGATCAAACACCTCCTGATCGATTGGCGCGAGGGCGAAAAGTGGTTCTGGGACACGCTGGTCGATGCCGATTATGCCTCCAACGCGACCAATTGGCAGTGGACCGCAGGGACAGGGGTCGATTCCAATATGTTCAGCCGCATCATGGCCCCGCTCAGCCAGTCGGAGAAGTTTGATTGCGCCGCCTATATCCGCGAATTCGTGCCTGAACTCGCGCATCTGGATGAGCCTTATATCCACGATCCGGAGGAGTTTGGTCGCTTGCCCAAGGCCTATCCGGCTAAGATCATCGCTCACCGCACCGCGCGTGAGCGTGCTCTTGATGCCTATAAGGCGATGAAAGAGGTATAGAACTGCGCACAGCGCTTGCCCGTGAGTACCGGCCACGTCTATTGGGGCGCCCATGAACGCGCAGGGTTCCAGAGGGCCAGTACGAGGGCAGGAATTGCTCAGCAGCGGAGATCGCTTCGCTGGCAGGCCGGGCGTGTTGTCGCGTCTTCTGGCTCCCGGATTTCGGGCCATCGTCAACGCGGTGGATGCAGGGCTTGAGCGCGGCTCGATGCTTGCGCATCTGCCCGACGGCACGACGCGGCTGCTGGGTGGCCGCGCGCCAGGATTTGATGTGCGGATCGAGCTTAAGGATTGGCGCGCGCTTTTGAGGCTGGCGACGAACGGATCGATTGGCTGGTATCAGGCCTATGAAGCGGGCGAGTGGGAGTGCGACGACATGGTCGCGCTGTTCGCCGTCATGGGCGATAATGCCCGCAGGCTTGGCAACACCGCGCGCTCTTCGGGGCCATTCAAATGGGCTGCCAATCTGGCGCACCGCCTGAACCGAAACAGCCGCTCAGGCGCTGAACGGAACATCGCGGCGCATTACGACCTCGGGAATGATTTCTACCGCGCCTGGCTCGATCCCAGCATGGCCTATTCAAGCGCGCTGGGACTTGATCCAAAGGCAGGTGAACCCGGGTTAGAAGCAGCGCAACGCGCCAAGTTTGAGGCGATTGCGCAGCGGCTTGGAACGCCGGACACGGTGCTCGAAATTGGATGCGGATGGGGATCTTTGTCCGATTTGCTGGCCGAGCAGGGTGCTCAGGTCACCGCGGTCAGCTTGTCAGAGGAACAACTGGCCTTTGCGCGCGACCATTGCTCTCCCTTTATCACCTTCGAGAAGCGCGATTACCGCGACATTGAAGGCGGGTTCGATGCGATTGCCAGTGTTGAAATGGTCGAGGCCTTGGGGCGCGAATATTGGTCTGATTTCATGGACACTATCGCCCGTGCACTTAATGCCGGTGGCAAAGCGGCGATCCAGTACATCTCCATGGCTGACGACCTGTTTGAAACCTACGCCAGCACCGCTGAGTTTATTCAGGCCTACATCTTTCCCGGTGGCCTTTTGATCAAGACCAGTGAATTTCGCGAACTCGCCGAGGCGCATGGGCTGTCATGGCAGGATCAAACGGATTTCGGCCTCGACTATGCGGAAACCTTGAAAGTCTGGCGCACGCGCTTTGATCGGGCGGTTGAGGAAGGGCGGCTTCCCGCTGGCTTTGACGCGCGCTTTGTCAGGCTTTGGCGATATTACCTTTCCTATTGCGAGGCAGGCTTTCGCTGCCGTAACGTCAATGTGCATCAGGTCACGCTCACAAAGCGATAGGCCAAAACCCAAGCGACTTTAGGAGAGGGCCGCGACTATGAAGACAGCGAAATGGCTTTTGGCGAGCGGAGCTGCGTTTGCCCTGGTTGGGTGCGGCGGCTCAATGGCTCCCGGCGTAGAAAGTGCACCGTTACCAATGGCAAAGGTGCGCCTGTTGGCTCCACCACAGGTCGATCCGGCTGAGCTTCAGGTCCTGTTCTGGAACGATGAGCAGCGCACCCAGCGTTTCCGCGAAATGGAGAAGTGGTTTGCAGGGCACGAAGTCCCTGCGGCCAGTGTCACCACCGTCCTTGCGAAAGGAGAGCCGCTGCCTGACGCGCTGGCCAACGAGATTCGCGAGACCATGGCAAAGACCAACGCGGCAGGCGTCATGGTCTGGCACAAGGGAGCGGTCCGCTTTGAGGGTTACGGGCTCGACTTTGGCCCCGAACAGCGATGGACCAGCTTTTCGGTTGCGAAGAGCTTTACCTCCACCCTTCTGGGCGCGGCACTGGCCGATGGGTTTATCGGCAGCCTCGAAGATCCCGTCACCCAATACATCCCCGACCTTGAAGGATCGTCCTATGACGGAGTGACGGTCAAGCAATTGGCCACCATGACCAGCGGCGTCTCTTGGAACGAAGACTACGCCGATCCAAATAGCGACGTGGCGCAAATGAACCGTTTTGTGCTCGAATATGGGCCGACGGCGATTGTTGAGCAGATGAAGCGTCTGGGACGCGATGCGGAACCGGGCACCAAGTTCAATTACAAGACCGGCGAGACCAATCTGATCGGTCTGTTGGTTGAGAATGCGGTGGGCTTGTCGCTGGCCGAGTATTCGCAGGAAAAGATAGTCGAGCCCGCAGGTTTCGAGAACGGTCTGTTCTGGATGGTTGATCCGCGCGGCGGCAATATTGGTGGGTGCTGTCTCTCGCTGTCGCTGGCGGACTACACCCGCATGGGTGTGTTTGTCCTCAAGGGCGGCAAGGATCAGGACGGCAATGCAAGCGTGCCAGAAGGCTGGTTCGCTGAAGCAGGAGACTCGGTCGTCGACTTTGGTGATTCAGGCTTTGGCTATGGATATCAGTGGTGGACCTATCCCGGCGGCAATTTCGGCGCTCAGGGCATTTTCGGGCAATCGATTACCCTAGTCCCTTCTGAAGAGCTGGTGCTCACCGTCGTCAGCAATTGGCCCAAGGCTACCAGTGGCGAATATCGCGGAGCATGGGGTTCTATCGCTGCAAAGGTTGCCGCGACCGGAAAGTAAGGACGCCCCGCACATGGGCGGGGCGACGCTCAATAACGGTGGCGGCAGAGTGCAGCCGGGTCAGATCGCTTTACGCGGTGCTGTGATGTGGCTGTAACGCTGCAGAATATTGTCGTGCACGATCGGACTGAGCAGTTCGGTGAACGCGCAGCCGACAATGCAGTTGTCCCACCAGACCACTTCGCTTTGCAGCGACTCAAGGCCCGGAAGCGTCAGCCAGCACATCTGGCCTTCGTTCATGCGATTGATTGAGGCAGCCGAGAAGCCCGAAATCGACAGATCATGGACGACGCTCTGAAACGCCCGTCCGCCTGACGCGCGCAGGGTCGCAGGAATTGTGAGCTTTGTTCTGGGCGCGCAGCGATCTTCTTGCGCAGCTACATCGTACTGATTCTTATCCGTCGGCATCGCCTTTGTGCTCTCATACCAATAGCTGTTGGTCTCTTGCCAGTGGTCTGATTGTTAGTTTGGTCGACGCTCAAAGACACCACTTGGCCTTAACAGGCGATAGTGAGGATCGGTTAATGAGAGGTTTTCTGTGTTTTTTTGACCGCTCGGTCAGCACGTTTGGCCGAGATCGAGTCTTATTCGACCCGCTCGCGGTGCAAGCCGTCAAAGTCTTCGGTCAGCAAGTCGACGAGGCGATTGGCGACCACTTCAGGTGGTTTGACCGTCTGCGGATCTTCGCCGGGATAAGCCCGCTCGCGCATCTGTGTGCGAGTCGCGCCTGGATCAACAATAGCCACCCGAACGGGGCTGAGCCGTTCGACTTCAGCAGCGTAGGTCGCGAGCATATTGTCGAACGCGGCCTTGGTTGAGCTGTAGGCGCCCCAGAATGGGCGCGGATTGGCGCCAACGCTGCTGGTGAGGCCAATGACGCGGCCTTGCTCGGATCGGCGCAGCAGCGGGTCAAAATTGGCAAGCAAGGCCTGTGTGGCGACGACATTGGTCATCATCGCTTGATTGAACTGCTTGGGGTCGACCTGTGAAAGCGGTGTCAGCTCTGGTAGATAAGCCGCTGAGAGAAGAAGGATTTCCAGAGTTTCCCAGCGTCCGGCAATGGCGCTGGCCAGACGCGAGACCGAGTCCGCTTCGGTCAAGTCCACCGGTGCAATTGTCGATGTTCCGTCCGCCTCATGAATGGCGTCCTCGATTGCTTCGAGTGGCTTCACCTTGCGCGCCACCAGTATGACATGCGCTCCGGCCTTGGCGAGCGCGATGGCGCTGGCCGCGCCAATGCCCTGGCTCGCACCTGTCACCAAGGCTGTGCGCCCGGCTAGGGGCTTTTCATTCTGGACTTCACTCATGGGGTCAAGCGGCTTTCGGGTCAGCAAAGGGCAGTTGAGGTGACGAACGCTCGCGATTGGCGAGGTCGGTCAGGCTGGTGGGATAGTCGCCGGTGAAGCACGCATCGCAAAATTGGGGTTGCGCCTCGTCACGGCCATGGGTTCCCACCGCGCGATACAATCCGTCGATTGATATGAAGGCGAGGCTGTCCGCATGGATAAACTCACGCATCGATTCCAATTGCATGCGAGCAGCGAGCAGCTTGGACCTTTCAGGCGTATCGACACCATAAAAACAGCTATGCGCGGTAGGTGGGCTAGCAACCCGGAAGTGTACTTCGCTTGCGCCAGCCTCCCGCATCATCTCGACGATGTTGAGGCTGGTCGTGCCGCGCACGATCGAATCGTCGATCAGGACAATGCGTTTGCCTTCGACAAGTCCGCGATTGGCGTTGTGCTTGCGCTTCACGCCAGAATGCCGCGCGCTGTCGGAGGGCTGGATGAAGGTTCGGCCAACATAGTGCGAGCGAATGATACCAAGCTCAAAGGGAAGGCCGGAGGCCTGCGCAAAACCGATGGCTGCCGGAACACCGCTATCTGGCACAGGAACCACCAGATCGACATCGCAGGGCGCTTCTTTGGCGAGTTCAACCCCGATGGCTTTGCGTGCCTCATAGACACTTTGGCCAGCAAAAAAGCTGTCAGGGCGGCTGAAATAGACGTGCTCGAAAATGCAAGGGCGGGGCTTTTGCGTGCCGAAGGGGTGGACGCTCTTGATGTTGCCCTCAAAATCCACCTGCAGAAGCTCGCCAGGCTCAACCTCTCGGATCATCTTTGCGCCAACCACATCAAAGGCGACGCTCTCCGAGGCAAAGACGATGCCATCGCCCAGTTTGCCCATTACAAGAGGGCGAATGCCAAGCGGATCACGGCAGGCGATCATGCCTTCAGGCGTCATCACGATCAGCGCATACGCGCCCTCGACCAAGCGCAACGCATCAATCAACCTGTCCGCAATGGTGGGATAACGCGAGGTCGCGACGAGGTGGATGATCACTTCGGTGTCAGACGTGGACTGGAAGATCGAACCTTTGTCGACCAGATCCTTGCGCAAGGACTGCGCGTTGGAAATGTTGCCGTTATGCGCAACGGCAAATCCTCCGGTGGCCAATTCAGCATAAAGCGGCTGCACATTGCGCAGGTCTGATCCACCGGTTGTCGAATAGCGCACATGACCAGCCGACATCGTGCCGGGCAGAGCGTTGATTTCTGCTTCGTTTGAGAACGTGTCGGCGACATGGCCCAATGCACGGCGCGATACGAAGTTCGCAGATTCGTGGTCGAAGCTGGTTATACCCACCGCTTCCTGACCGCGATGCTGCAGCGCATGCAGGCCAAGCGCAGTGGCCGCAGCCGCGTCAACGGCATTGATGGCTCCGAAAATCCCGCATTCTTCGCGCAGCTTGTCACCGTCATGATCGTGAAAGGGATGCGTCACATTCATGGCCGACTCTTCCTAGCGAGTTGCTGCGCGGAAACGTGGGCGCTCAATGGCGATGTTACGGATCAATTACAAGTGTCTGTGGCGCGGGATTCACGCCTTTTTGCTGACCGGTTTAAGACAGCAGCTGATCGGCTTTACGCACAAGCTCAGCGCAAGTGTGCATTGTGCAGGCTTGCGCTGGTCCCTAAAGCTTGCGTTCACATCCATGCCCTCACTCTTGACGGCTCACTTTCGGATAGACTTCGCACCCTATGCTCACCCCATTCGAACGTATGATAGCCAAGCGCTATCTCTGGCCCGGTAAGGGTGAAGCCTTCATCGCGCTGGTGGCGAGCATATCCATCGGTGTTGTGATGCTGAGCGTGGCGATGCTCGTGATCGTGATGAGTGTCATGAACGGTTTTCGCGGAGAGCTGCTCGACAAGATTGTCGGGTTGAATGGCCACGCTATCGTGCAAGGCTATGGCGGAAAGCTCGACAATTGGGAAAGCGTCCTCACGCAGGTGCGCGAAACTGAGGGCGTGACCGATGCCTCTCCGCTGATCGAACGGCCTACGGTGGTCACTCACAATGGAATGGCCTCAGCGATCTTTCTGCGCGGAAATATCGAAGAGGATATCGCAGCACTGCAAGACAAAGTTGTGATGGGCCAGATTGATCGCCTAGTTCCGGGCGAGAGGCGCGTGGCGATCGGTACGAGGCTTGCCCAGAACATTGGCGCAAGGATCGGCGATACGATCACGATTGTGAACGTTAATGGCCGCCCGACTCCGTTTGGCACTCAGATCAGGCGAGTGGGTTACGAGGTTGCTGCCATCTTTGAAGTCGGCATTTACGACTATGATGAGAAGTTCGTCGTCATGCCCATACAGGATGCGCAGACCTTGTTCTTGATGGGCGACACGGTCGGAATGATCGAGCTTTCGGTTAGCGACGCAGACCGAGTTGGCGATATCCTAGGCCCAATCAAGGATGCGCTTGAAGGCAGAGCGGCCGTAGCCGATTGGCGCACGATCAACTCAGCCTTGTTCGAAGCCTTGCAGGTCGAGCGCGCAGCCATGGGATTTGCGCTCAGTTTCATGGTTCTGGTTGCGGCGTTTAACATTCTTTCGAGTCTTGTGATGTTGGTGCGAGCAAAGACCCGCGACATTGCGATCATGCGCACCATGGGAGCAACGCGGCGGTCCTTGCTCAAGATTTTCGTCACCACTGGCACGACGATTGGCGCGGTTGGAACCTTCTCTGGCCTGATCCTGGGCGCAATTGTCCTGTTCTTCCGCGAACCTATTGTGGCGGGCATCGCCTTTGTGACGGGGCAGGAATTGTGGGATCCCGAAGTCCGCTTCCTCTCGACCCTGCCTTCGCGCACGGACCCTTGGGAGGTTGCCGCCATCATTGCACTCGCGATCACGCTGAGTTTCCTTGCGACCCTTTATCCCGCGCTGAAGGCGGCCAACACTGATCCCGTGCAGGTGCTGCGTTATGAGTAGCGGGGCGATTGCAGAACTGCGCGGGGTCATGCGCAGCTTTAAACAAGGTGGCCAGCGGATTGACGTTCTGCGCGGGGTGGACCTCTCGATCCAGCCCGGCGAGATTGTCGCGCTGCTTGGCCCATCGGGTTCAGGCAAATCGACCTTGCTGCAAGCGGTGGGCTTGCTCGAAGGCGGATTTGAAGGCTCGATTGCGATTGCCGGGACGCGCGCCGAGGATCTTGAGAGCGACCAGCGCACTGCGCTTCGTCGCGAGCATCTGGGCTTTGTCTATCAATTCCACCATCTGCTGCCTGATTTCGACGCTCGCGAGAATGTGATTATGCCGCAAATGATCGCGGGTGCCGATCGCAGGCACGCAGAGGATCGCGCTGACGCGCTGCTGACCAGTCTTGGACTTGGCCACCGCCTCACCCATCGCCCCAGCCAGCTTTCCGGCGGCGAGCAGCAACGTGTGGCCGTGGCGCGCGCGTTGGCGATCCGTCCGACACTGGTGCTTGCGGACGAGCCTACCGGCAATCTCGATGAGGCAACTTCGGACGCCGTGCTGGCGCAGTTTCTTGAGCTTGTGCGCGGCGAGGGCAGCGCAGCCTTGGTCGCGACGCATAACGAGCGTCTAGCGGCGCGGATGGACCGGATCGTGCGGCTGGTGGATGGGGTGCTGGAATAGCGCCTGAGACAAGCGCCAACCGCTTCATGCGGCGATTGAACATAGGAGGATTCCGACAATGACAACCATTGCTGATTTCACCGTCACCACTAATCGCGGTGAGGAACTGGACCTATCAACCAAGAAGGGCACGGTCCTGCTGGTCGTCAACACGGCCTCAAAATGCGGGTTTACGCCGCAATATGACGGGCTGGAAAAGCTCTATCAGGACTTCAAGGATAAGGGTTTCGAAGTGCTCGGCTTTCCCTGCAATCAGTTCGGCGCGCAGGAGCCGGGCAATGCCGACGAAATCGCTGAATTCTGCAAGGTCAATTTCGGCGTCACCTTTCCGCTGATGAAGAAGATCGACGTCAACGGCCCGGACGCCTCGCCGCTGTTCGACTGGATGAAGAAAGAGCAAAAGGGTCTGATGGGCTCAACCTCGATCAAGTGGAACTTCACCAAGTTTCTGATCGATCGCGAAGGCAATGTGGTGAAGCGCTATGGTTCAAACGACACGCCCGCGCGCATTGCGAAGGATATTGAAAAGCTTTTGTGAGCCCATCGGTCCGCTGTGGAGAAGTCATCTTCGCAGAGCCTTCCCAATCGTCCCGATTCTCCTAAATTGACGGGATGTCTTTCGCTCCCTTTGTCCCTTTGCGCGTTCTGTCCTCCTACTCCATGCTGGAGGGGGCGATTGATCCCAAGGCGATTGCCAATCTCTCCAAGGACCGCGGCTTTCCCGCCATCTCAATCTGCGACCGCAATGGCCTCTATGGTGCGGTGATGTTTGCCAATGCCTGCAAGGGCGCGGGCGTTCAGCCAATTATCGGCACGCTGCTTGGCGTTGCGCGGGACGGTTCAGAGGGCAAGCAGGTCGATTACCTTCCTTTGTTCGCGCAGGATGAAGCTGGGTACGACAATCTTTGCCACCTCGTATCCAAAGCGCATCTGGAACGTCCATTGGAGTTTGAACCGCATGTCCAGATGGATGACCTTGAGGATCACACAGATGGGCTGATTGCTCTGACGGGAGCGGGTGAGGGGGCTCTTACGCGCCTTTTGGCGGAGGGGCAGAATCCAGCTGCACAATCAGTGTGCGACCGCCTCGAAGCGTTGTTCCCTGGCCGGCTTTATGTCGAGCTTGCCCGTCATGGTGATGCGGTGTGCGAGCGGGCCGAAGAGCCACTGATCGAACTCGCCTATGCGCGCGATCTTCCTGTGGTCGCCACCAATCCGGCCAATTTCGCCGAACCTCATATGCACAAGGCGCATGATGCCATGCTGTGCATTGCCGGTTCGACCTATGTCGAGAATGAGGACCGCGCGCGCACCAACCCTAAAGCTTTCGTCAAGCCGGCGAGCATGATGGAGGAGCTGTTCGAGGACCTGCCCGAGGCCATCGCTAACACGCTCGTCATTGCGCAGCGTTGTGCCTACGCGCCGCCCTATCGCGATCCGATCCTGCCCAGCCTTGCAGGCGATCTCGAAGGCGAGGCGAGGATGCTGGCTGAGCTTTCGCAAGCGGGCCTTGAAAAGCGCCTCGAACCCTATGGCGAGATGAGCGGGGAAGCGCGCCGCGAATATTTCGACCGGCTGCAATACGAGATCGACATCATCGTGAAGATGGGCTTTCCCGGCTACTTCCTGATCGTTGCTGACTTCATCCAATGGGCTAAGGATCAGGGCATTCCGGTGGGACCGGGGCGTGGTTCGGGTGCAGGCTCGATTGTGGCCTGGGCTCTGACGATTACCGATCTGGACCCGCTGCAATTGGGCCTGCTGTTCGAGCGCTTCCTCAACCCAGAGCGCGTCTCGATGCCCGACTTCGATATCGACTTCTGCGAAACGCGGCGCGGCGAGGTGATCCGTTATGTGCAGGAGAAATACGGCGCCGATCACGTCGCGCAGATCATCACCTTTGGAAAGCTGAAGGCGCGCGCTGTTCTGCGCGATTGCGGGCGGATCTTGCAGATGAGCTATGGTCAGGTCGACCGGCTGACCAAGATGGTGCCGAACCATCCGACCGATCCGTGGGATCTGAAACGCGCGCTCAATGGAGCGGCGGAGTTCAAGCGCGAATACACCAATGACAATGAGGTGAAGCGCCTGATTGATCTTGCGATGCAGCTTGAGGGTTTGCCGCGCAATTCCTCGACCCATGCCGCGGGTGTGGTGATTGGGGACAGGCCCTTGGCGCAATTGGTGCCGCTCTATCGCGATCCGCGCTCGGACATGCCGGTGACGCAATACGACATGAAGAATGTCGAAAGCAGCGGGCTGGTCAAATTCGACTTTCTCGGCCTGAAGACTCTGAGTGTGCTGCGTAAGGCGGTCGATCTCCTCGCGGAACGTGGGATCGAGATTGATCTCGGAGCGCTGCCGCTCGATGACACCGCAGTCTATGACCTTATGCAGGCAGGTAACACGGTCGGCGTGTTTCAGCTGGAATCGGAGGGTATGCGCCGCACGCTGAAGGCCGTGAAGCCCACCAATTTCGGCGATATTATCGCGCTCGTCTCGCTCTATCGTCCCGGACCAATGGACAACATCCCGCTCTTCGGAAAGCGCAAGGCGGGCGAGGTTGCCATCGAATACCCGCATCCCAAGCTCGAAGGCATTCTCGCCGAGACGTATGGCATCTTCGTCTATCAGGAACAGGTGATGCAGGCCGCGCAAATCCTTGCGGGCTATTCGCTAGGAGATGCAGACCTTTTGCGCCGCGCCATGGGCAAGAAGAACCAGGCCGAGATGGACAAGCAGCGCGTGATCTTTGTCGAAGGGTGCGCAGAGGTTTCAGGGATCGACGCCAAGCAAGCCAATGAGCTGTTTGACTTGATCAACAAGTTCGCAGGCTATGGCTTCAACAAGAGCCACGCGGCTGCCTATGCTTTGCTCGCGTATCAGACCGGTTGGCTCAAGGCGCATTATCCGGAAGAATTCTACGCTGCCTCGATGTGTTTCGACCTGCACCAGTCGGAAAAGCTCAGCATCTTCGTCGATGATGCGCGGCGCTATCCGGTTGCCAAGGAAGAAGGGGGCGGGGTGGAGGTGCTCCCGCCTGATATCAATTCCAGCCAAGCCCGCTTCACCGTTGAGCAGACTGATCACGGATATGGCGTGCGCTACGCGCTCGCTGGCATCCGCAATGTCGGCGAAAAGGCGATGGATCAGATTGTCGAAGAGCGTGAAACCAATGGCCGGTTTGAGAGCCTCAAGGACCTGTTCGAACGCATCCCTCAAGGGGCGATGAACCGGCGTCAATTGGAAGGACTGATCTGTGCCGGAGCGCTGGATGGACTGGAGCCGAACCGCGCGCTGCTCTTCGCCAACGCAGAGATGCTGCTGGCGGTAGCAGAAGCGGCGATCCGTGAGCGCGCCAGCGGTCAGGCGGCTCTGTTCGGAGGCGAGCAGGGCGGGGACGAACCCTTGCGCCTGGCCCCAACCGAGGCTTGGACGCGCATGGAGCAGATGTCGTCCGAGCGTGAGAACTTTGGGTTCTACTTCTCCGCTCACCCGGTCCAGCAATATCGCGCAGCGGCCTCGGCACAGGGTGCGCGTTCCTATCAGAGCATCATGGAAGCGGGCGCTCCAGAAGGTGGTCGCGGCACAGCGGTGATCGCCGCCATGGTCGAGGGGATGAGCAAAGGCCGAACCAAGCGAGGCGCTGAGTTTGTGCGCGGAGATTTTTCGGATGCCTCGGGTCAGTTTTCGGCTGCATGCTTCGAGGAATCGCTCGTTCCCGATTTTGAACGTTGGGCAAAGTCAGGCGAGTGTTTGCTCTTGAATGTGGAGCTCGACAGCCCCAATCCCGGCGAACCTCCGAGGCTGACCGTGCGCGGTGCCAAGCCGCTCTCGCAAGTGTCCGGGCGGATGCCAATGCGTTTGCAGGCCGATGTCATGCACACAGCAGCGCTGAGCGAGATCAGGCTCGAACTGGTCGAAGGCTCCGAGGCACCGGGCGAAGTTGTCCTTAGGCTCGCCATGATCAACGGGCATGAAGCGACCGTGCGTCTTGGCACCAAGTTCCAACTCGACGGTGAACTGGCGGAGCGTATCGCGGATATTGACGGGATTGAGAATGTGCGTCTGGAGACGATCCGGGGAAGTGCGAGGCTAAAGCTCGTCGCCTAGCGCAAAAAAGCTCTCTCCCTTGGCGCTGGGTCGCGTGCAAACCGTTGCAAAGCGAAACCATGCGCGCCATGAATGGCATTAACGCACAACGCATTCTTTTGGAGAGAGGAACCGCCCATGCTGGGAGCCATGCAAGACTGGACCATGCGCGTCACCCACGTGATTGATCACGCGGCGCGCGAAACGCCAACCCGTGAGATTGTGACACGCTGGGCTGATGGCAGCGAAACACGCACAGACTGGGCTGGCATTCGCCGCGATGCGCTGAAGATGGCGCAGGCGTTGCAGGCCTTGGGCCTCAATAAAGAGGACAAGGTCGCCAGCCTTGCCATGAACCATTCGCGCCACCTCGTTAGCTGGTATGGTGTCGCAGGCATGGGTGGGGTGCTGCACACCGTTAACCCGCGCCTGTTTGACGATCAGCTGGAATACATCGTCAACCACGCAGAGGATAAGGTGCTGTGCTACGACGCAGCTTTCCAGCCCATTGTTGACCGCATGAAAGAACGTTGGAAGACGGTCGAACATTACATCTGCTATGACAGCGGCGAGCACACGACGAGCTTTGAAGACTGGATCGGCGTGCAGGACGGCGATTTCGAGTGGGTGACGGGCGAGGAAACCGATCCCTGCATGATCTGCTACACCTCGGGCACGACGGGCAATCCCAAGGGCGTGCAATATGAGCATCGCTCAACTCTCCTCCACGCCGTTTCTGGCCTGCAGCCGTCAACTTTCAATTTCAGCGGTGCTTCGGTGATGCTGCCGGTCGTGCCGATGTTCCATGCGGCCAGCTGGGGGCTTCCCTATGCAGGCGCCATGGCGGGCGTGAAGTTCGTCTTTTCGGCGGTCAATGATCCGGCGGTGCTGCACGAATTGATGCTGCGTGAGAAGGTGACCGACAGCGCTGGTGTGCCGACCGTGTGGCTGGCGCATTTCCAGTATTGTGACGCCAATGGCCTTGACCTGCCGCCTCTCAAAGCGGCTACGATTGGTGGCTCGGCCTGTCCGCGCTTCATGATCGAGCGGCTGTTGAAGAACGGCACGCGGGTTCAGCACGCATGGGGTATGACCGAAACCTCACCCATCGGCACGGTTGGCGGGCCGACCTGGGACTGGGATGAACTTTCGTTCGAAGAGCGCGTGGACAAGACCGCCATGCAAGGCCGGCCGATCTTTGGTGTGGAGCTGCGCACGGTCGATCTCGACGACATGGCCACCGAACTCCCGCGCGATGGCAAGACCTCCGGTGCGCTTCAGATCCGTGGACCCTGGGTGATCAAGCGCTATTTCAAGGCCGAAGAGGACGCGACCACTGCGGATGGCTGGTTCGATACGGGCGATGTCGGCATCATCCATCCCGACGGCACGCTGCAACTGACGGACCGGACCAAGGATGTGATCAAGTCAGGCGGCGAATGGATCAGCTCGGTTGAGCTGGAAAACGCCGCCGTGGGCCACCCCGCTGTCGCTGAAGCTGCATGTATCGGCATGCCGCACCCCAAATGGGACGAGCGCCCCGTGCTCTTCGTGGTCAAGAGTGAGGGCGCAGAGCTGACCAGTGGCGAGATTATCGAGCATTTGAAGCCGCAAGTCGCCAAGTGGTGGTTACCCGATGCGGTGGAGTTCATCGACGATATTCCGCACACCGCGACGGGCAAGATTTCCAAGAAGGATTTGCGCGACCGGTTCCACAATTACAAACTGGAAGGGTAGGCTTGCGATGGCGGATACCTATGCGGAACCGGACCGGATCCACATTGATCCGTCGTCAAATAACTGGAAGGCGTTCAAGGACCTTCCGCGTGATACGCCGATCAATATGCTGAACCTGCTGCTCTTTCGGGACCTCGCCGAGTATCCCGAAGGGCATCAGCACCACGGCAATGGCTGGAGCGGCAAGCGCGCCTATCAGGAATATGGCACAACCAGTCACCCAGTCTTTTCGCGCGTGGGGGGCCATGTCGTGTGGCGCGGCGAATTTGAGGCAATGGTGACCGGCCCCGAAGTGCGCGTCTGGCACGAAGCCTTCATCGCGCATTACCCCAGCGCTGGAGCGTTTCTGGAGATGGTCACCGATGCGGATTACCAGATCGCAGTCCAGAACCGCACCGCCGCCCTGATCGACAGCCGCCTGATCCGCTTCGCGCCGGGCGAGCCGGGTGAGGGGTTTGGTTGACAGCCCCATTTGAGGGCCACTCTGCTTAATCCGCGTAAAGCAGTTCCTGATACGCCTTCACACTCTCGCCAAAGAGCGCGATCCTCACGATCAGGTTATCAATCGTGATGCCGCCATCGAAGATAATGTAGGATTTCACCACGTGCTCGCCTTCGCGGTTGACCACGACCGAGGCGAGGTTTTGTTCAAGGCCAAAGCGGGTGAGGGCGGCTTGCTGCTGTGCCTCAGAAACGTCGTCTGGCTTTGAGAAGTAGCCGAGCAGGATCAGGCCCTTGCACTCTTCCTCTTCGGCTCCCTGCGCTTCGATACAGGCCATGCGCCGGGCGATTGCCCTTATGCCGTTGGGGAAAGCGATACGCAGCGTATTTGCATCGTCATCGAGCGGCGCGGCTTTGGCTCCGGCATTGTAGAGGGCAATGCGCAACATCTCATCGTCAATCGACGTGAGAATGGGCGAGCTGGCGGGGCTTGTGGGTTGAGCGCTGGCGGGCGCGTTCATCGCGAATCCGGTTAGAGCGGCTAAAACGAGTGCGATATGTTTCATGATGTCCCCAAGGCGTGCCTTCCAGACAGCTATCGGTGCGCCTGCCGCGGCGCAAGGCCTTCAGAAAAGCCGCATCTGGCCACCCACTTCGGGCGGGGTGAAGTTTGAACAATCCAGCTCAAATTGTTGTCGGGCCTCCATTCGGTCGATCCCGGCCCGCTTGCAGGCGATGCGAAAGCGGCTGCGCAGCAGGTCTGCCCACACGCCGCGCGGCTGCATACGTGTGAAGAAGTCGGGATCGTTATCCCGGCCCTGTCCGTCCTTTGCGCGCATGGAGCGAACGATGCTCATCACCTTGCCAGCGCGCTCAGGGTAATGAACATTGAGCCATTCGCGAAACAAGGGCGCCACTTCGTGCGGCAGACGCAGCGGTATCCAGCCCACGCTTCGCACACCCAGATCGGCAACGCGCTCAATGATCTCCTCCATAAATTCATCGGTGATGGCAGGGATGATCGGCGAGATGGAGCAATGACAGGGCACGCCCAATTCAACGAGCTTTCCGAGCGCGGCAATCCGCTTGGCAGGGCTGGCGCAGCGCGGTTCGAGCTTGCCCGACAGCACCGGATCAAGTGTGGTGACTGAAATGGCAACCGCCACCAGCTTTTCGCGCGCCATCTCCTCCAGCAGGTCAAAATCGCGCAGCACCCGGTCTGACTTGGTAGTAATCGTAACCGGGTGTCTGGCTTCGAGGCACACTTCGAGCACTTGCCGCGTAATCCGGTAGTCCCGCTCAATCGGCTGATAAGGATCGGTGTTGGTCCCGAGTGCGATCGGGCGGGGCGTGTATTTCGGCTTGTTCAGCGTTGCGCGCAGCAGGTCTGCGGCATTGGGCTTGGCAAAAAGCTGTGTTTCAAAATCGAGCCCCGGTGACAGATCGTGATAGGCATGCGTCGGGCGGGCATAGCAATAGACGCAGCCATGCTCGCAGCCGCGATAGGCGTTGATCGAGCGGTCAAAGGGAATGTCGGGTGACTGATTGAAGCTGATTATACTCTTGGCGTGTTCCTCGGTTACAGAGGTTGGCAGTTTGACCGGAGGCCCATCGAGTGATTGGATATGGTCTCTCCAATCTCCGTCAGTTTCCCGCTTCGCCAATCCAAAGCGCGATGAAACACCAGCCGAAGCAGCGCCTCGCCCTTGTTCAAAATCCGGGTGAATTAAGTGTTTCTTTGATGTCTCCATTGATTGGAACATACAAAGAACATGTGAGTCGGGGAAGGCCTATTCTTCCAGCAGCCTCGGCATCAATTCGACAAAATTGCAGGGCCGATTGCGGCTATCCAATTGCTCGGCAAGGATGCCGTCCCAGCCATCCTTCACCGCTCCGTTGGAGCCGGGAAGGGCGAAGATGTAAGTGCCTCTCGCGACAATCGCACAGGCGCGCGACTGAACGGTGCTGGTGCCGATTGTGTTGAAGCTGAGCCAGCGGAACAGCTCTCCAAAGCCGGGGATGTCGCGTCCCCCTTCGATCCGCGAAAGCGCCTCTGGTGTGACATCACGCCCGGTCAGGCCAGTGCCACCGGTGGAGACAATCGCGTCGATCTGAGGATCGTCGATCCATGCCTCGATCTGGGCTGCAAGCGCGGTGGCATCATCCTTCACTATCAGCCGGGCTGCGAGGTTGTGACCAGCCAACTCGATCCGGCCGACCAGGATATCACCCGAAGTGTCGGTTTCAGGGGTGCGCGTGTCGGAGACGGTCAGGACGGCGATGTTGATCGGTTTGAAGGTCTTGTCCGGATCAATCGCCATCGCGTTTCTCTTTCGTCTCTATTCGGCCTGCTCCCAGCGAGCGGTGCGGACTTTAGCCAGATCGGGAAACTCTGGCCAGCGGCCTTGCGCGAGCGCTCGGCGCGATGCGGAGGGCACGCCAGCAGCGCGCTCATACATCCAGTAATTGCGCATCACGATGGCGACATATCCGCGCGTTTCCCAATAAGGGATCGATTCCATCCAAAGCAGCGGATCATTGAAGTCGCGGATCTCGGTGTTCCAGCGGGTTACTGGCGTCAGACCGGCGTTGTAAGCCGCCATGATCTTGGGCAGCTTGCCTTGTGTCGCCTGACTGTCGCGCAACATTTCGAGATGTTGCTGCCCATAGCTCAGGTTGATCTCGGGGTCGCTGAGATCCGCATAGCTGGCGCCGAGATTGAGCCGCCTATTGTGGTCTCTCGCTGTGCCAGGCCGGATCTGCATCAGCCCACGGGCATTGGCAGGGCTTACAGCGCCAGCGCGGAAGTTTGACTCTTGCAGGGCGTGGGCAAAGGCGAGGGCGGGATCGACCCTCCAGCCTGTCTTGGGACGCCAGCTCGCAACCGGATAACGCAGTGAGCGGTCCGTCGTCGCGCCATAGGGTGCGTGATGCGCCATGAAGAGCTGGGTCGAAGGAAGCCCCAACTCACGCGCCAGACGCGCAAGCGAGGCATATCCGCGCGAAGACCCGATCTTGGCTTCGTGGCGCAGCACCTCATCCGCCAGTGAGTCGCGGCCGATCTCCATAAGTGCGGTAGCAACGCGGACATTTCGACGCGGTTCAAGCATGGCCCAGTCGGCTTGGGTGAAACCTTGGCCCAGACCCGCTTGCACTGGATCAATGCCCAACTGATCGCCGGCCAGCATCCCATAGAGCGTCTCATCATAGCGCGAGGCTGCCAGCAGGTGATCCTGCGCCGCTCCCGGTTCACGGCAGCGGATGAGCGAGCGATGCGCCCAATAGTGCGCGGCTGCTGTCAGTTCGACATTGGTTGAGAATGCCGCAGCCGTTGCAAAGGCTTCCGATGCAAGCGCGCAATAGCCAAGCCGCCAGGACGCAAGGCCAGCAACCCATTCGCCTTCTGCGACCCAAGGCCCGCTGCCTTCGGACACGGTTTCAGCAATGGCCAGCGCGTTCGCGTCGTCATTCTCAATGTAGAAGCTCCAAGCGACCCGCTGACGCCATTCTGCGCGCGCTTCGGCGCTCAGTTCTTCATCGACCTCGGTGAGGATCGCATAGGCACCGCTTGGGTCATCGTTCTTGATGGCTTCAAGGATCGAATTGCGAGTGCGGTCTGGCAGCGTTCCGTCGCGCACGGTGCGTGGGCGGATGCGTTTGGCGGCCCCGGTCTGATATTGCAGCCCCTTCTCGCTCGGAAGGACCGGCAGCACGTCAAGGCCCCGTTTTGCGCCAAGTCGGCCAAGTTGCTCGGCCTGTGGCAGATCAACGCCGCCCGCCAGCCATTCGGTAATCTGCTCTGCGCTGACCTTTGGGCTTTTGGCATGGGTGTAGAATTCCGCGGCTGCGATCTGGTGCAGGACCGTTCCTCTGCTGTCCTTGAGCAGCGTCTCAACCGTCTTCCAGTCCTGAGCATCGATCGCTGAAAAGAGGCGCTCGAAGAGCTGTCGTTCCGCATCACTGAGCAAAGTGGGCAGCGCTGAAGTCGGAGCAGAGCTGTCGGGCGAAGCGGGCCCATAATGCGCGGCCATGCTGCCCGGAATGCTGAATTCCTGTGCAGAGGCTATCGTTGTGGGAGCAAAGATAAAACCGGAGAGGCCAATCGCAAAAGCGCTGGCTCGGAAGAATTGCTTCATCAGTGCATTGCCGACCATTCGAGCCATCTCCGCCAAAACCGAGCTTTCAAGCGAGGCATGTCGATCAAGGTATCGAGCCCCTCGCTCATCAACACCGGTGAACTGGAGCTATTATGGTGAACAATACGTAAAGATGGATCATCATTGTTTACATTTTCCCCCAAAAGAGGGGCAAGGCCTGCACCGAACGCGATCAGCCGTTTGGGCGCGACCAGTTCAATGTGATGATTTAACACTGCATCAAGCCCACTTCTCGCAAGTGCGGTTGTATCAGCCATGGGAGTTGGGCGGGGAAGGGCGGATGCGAAGTATGCCTGCTCGCTGCTTACGCCCATTGCCGCGAGGATTCGGGTCAGCAGCTGACCCTGAGGCCCGGACAAAAGCGTGTCAGTGTCGTTCTGCTCAGGGTCAACCACCAGAACCATCACCTCAGCACCCTCTAAGCCCCTAGGCGGTACTCTGCCGCGCGGGCCAATGGCGTCTATTCTGGGTGCACTCATCCAGAACTCGCGAAAGGCATCAAGCGACTGAGGCTTTCCTTCGGCAAAAAAATCGACCCGCTGGACTATTGGTTGAGGCGCGGAGCTGGGAGCCTTTTGGCCACTTTGAGCAGCGGCAGGTGTTGGTTCACCGCTTGGCTTTGGCGACTGCTCTAAAGCCATGTCTTTCAGCGATTCGAGCCAAGCCGTAGCGTCATCGCTAAAGTCGTTTTCAACGCCCGCGTCCTGCCACCACTCCAGCGCGGCGGCCAGTTCCCGGGTCAACGGCAATGAATTGGGGGAGCTTGAGGCGTTCATGGTTACGATCACAGGTCTTGACTGTCTCCGGTCCACTTAGCAAGTGGGACACGCGACCGAAAACCGCTGATTTGCGGCGAAATGCCAATGGGGATTGAAAGAGCAAATGACTGAACGCGAAAGCATGCCGTGCGATGTTGTGATCGTTGGAGGCGGACCTGCAGGCCTCGCCGCATCGATCCGGCTCAAACAACTCAACGAAGAGCTTGAAGTTGTGGTGCTCGAAAAGGGCTCGGAGATTGGCGCTCACATCCTTTCCGGCGCGGTGGTTGATCCCAAAGCGCTTGATGAATTGCTGCCTGAATGGCGCGACATGGATTGCCCGATGGCGGAAACGCCGGTCACCGACAATTGGCACTGGGTGTTAGGTAAGAGTGGCAAGACCCCGCTTCCCCACATCTTTATGCCTCCGCTGATGAGCAATCACGGATGCTACACCGGCTCGCTCGGTAACCTTACCCGCTGGCTCGCCGAGCAGGCCGAAGGGCTGGGAGTGATGGTGTTCCCGGGCTTCCCCGCTTCGGAAGTCATGTTCGATGACAACGGTGCAGTTAAAGGCGTGATCACGCAAGACATGGGCATCGCTGCCGATGGATCGCACAAGGGCGACTATACGCCGGGCATGGAAATCGAGGCGAAATACACCCTGTTCGCCGAAGGCGCACGCGGCAGCCTGACCAAGCAGATGAAGGCAAAGTTCGATCTTGAGGCCAATTGTGAACCACAGGTCTATGGCCTTGGGATCAAAGAGCTTTGGGACATTGACCCTGAAAACCACGTTCCGGGCCGAGTTCTCCACACCCAAGGCTGGCCCTTGAGCGAAAGCGGAACCTGGGGCGGCGGCTTTCTTTACCATCAGGCGAATAACCAGGTCGCTCTCGGCTTTGTGACCGCGCTTGATTACAAGAACCCATGGGTCTCTCCCTATCAGGAGTTTCAGCGCTGGAAGATGCACCCGGAGATCAAGGCGATCCTCGAAGGCGGCAAGCGGGTTGCCTATGGCGCGCGCGTTATCAATGAAGGTGGTTGGCAGTCCGTGCCCAAGCTCGCATTCCCCGGCGGTGCGCTGATCGGTTGTGCGGCAGGCTTTGTTAACGTCCCGCGAATCAAGGGCAGCCACACCGCGATGAAATCGGGCATGCTGTGCGCCGAGGCGATTGTGGCCGAGATCGAAAGCCATGAAAGCCAGCCTGAACTCCAAACCTATGAGAGCACGCTGCGCTCAAGCTGGATCGCGGACGAACTGAAGAAGGTACAGAACGCCGAACCAGCGGTGGCCAAGTTTGGCGACGATATCGGTTCGATTGTGGCCGGCGTCGACATGTGGATGCGCACGTTGAAGATCGGCCTGCCGATCAGCATGAAGCACCACGCCGACTACACCCAGACGGGCCGCGCGGATCTCTATCCCAAGATCGAGTATCCCAAGCCCGATGGCGTCTACAGCTTCGACCGGCTCACCAACGTAGCCTACAGCTACACCAACCACGCAGAGGACCAACCGGTCCACCTGCAACTGGGCGACGCCGCGCTGCAAAAGGCGAGCGAGTATGACGTCTTCGCCGGACCTTCGTCACGCTATTGCCCGGCGGGCGTCTATGAGTGGATCGAGGAGGAGGGCAAAGAGCCGCGCTTCCAGATCAACTCGCAAAACTGCGTCCACTGCAAAACCTGCGACATCAAAGACCCCAACCAGAACATCAACTGGGTGACGCCTGAGGGCGGCGGTGGGCCTAACTATCCGAATATGTAGGTCTGCGATGTCTTCTGTACGGGTAGGTTCCGTTCATAAAGAGAGGAGAACCAGATGAGAAAGGCACTCGCGATCGCCGTAATGCTTGGCTTGGCAGTCAGCCAAAGCGTGCTCGCGCAGGATGAGGGTACACCGGGTGTTACGGAAATCTCGCCGGGGGTTAGAACGATTGATGGAGCGAAAGTTCCCAGCACCGAGCTTACTAAGTCTAGGATCGAGGCGGCAATTGCTGAGGATAATCGATTCAAGAGCGTGAAGAAGCTCTTTGATGTCAAAGGTA
>JBCBMN010000002.1:0-60494 GCA_039822745.1 Pseudomonadota bacterium
GCGCGGATCACGCTTGCCTAAGGTCAACCGACTGTGCGACCCACAGCGCAGGAGAGCGAATAACACCGAAAGAGGACATATGACCCAATACACGCAGATCCTTGTGGAGAAGGCCGATGGTATCGCCACGATCACGCTGAACCGTCCCGAGAAGATGAACGCCTATACGCGGACAATGGGGGCAGAGATCATGGCTGCGATGGATGACATCGACGCAGATGACGGCGTGCGTGCGGTGATCTTTACCGGTGCAGGGGATCGCGCGTTTTGTGCAGGGGCAGACCTGACCCCGGATGATGGCGGGCATGTTTTTTCTGATCCGAACGAAGTCGACGATTTGTCCGATCCAAAAGTGCGCGATGGCGGTGGCATGCTGACCTTGCGTCTGTTTGAGAGCAAAAAGCCTTTGATCAGCGCCTGCAATGGAGTCGCCGTTGGCGTCGGCGCGACTATGCAGCTCGCCATGGACATCCGTCTGGCCAGCGAGACGGCCCGCTACGGTTTCGTTTTCGCGCGTCGTGGTATCGTTCCGGAGGCTGCCTCAAGCTGGTTCCTGCCCCGTATCGTGGGCATCTCGCAGGCGCTGGAATGGTGTTATACGGGGCGCGTTTTTGCGGCAGAGGAAGCCAAAGCGGGCGGGCTGGTGCGCTCGGTTCACGCTCCTGGCCTGCTCATGAATGAAGCGCGTGAGATTGCCCGCGAGATCGCGCAGAACACTTCTGCGGTTTCAAACGCCATGACGCGCGCGATGATGTGGCGCCTGATGAGTGCGGATCATCCGATGGAGGCGCACAAGATTGACAGCCGCGCAATCTATCGGCTTTCGCGCGGTGCCGATGCCAAGGAAGGCATTACCAGCTTTCTGGAAAAGCGCCCACCTGCCTATCCCGACAAGGTGAGCGAAGACATGCCTGACTTCTATCCTTGGTGGGAAGCGCGCATGTATGAGTGAGGCACCCGGCGCGGTTTTAGTATGGAGCTTGCCAAAGCGTGTAGTTTCATTAGTAACCACTTTTCATGAGCCGCGCACAGCCTTCCGCCCGAATTGCCAATGAAAATGACGACTCTGGCGATGCCTCGCAGTTGGCGCAGTTTCTACCGTACCAGTTGTCCATCGCGTCCAATGCGGTCAGCGCCCTGATCGCAGAGCGCTATCGCAAACGCTTTGCTCTCAAGATTCCCGAATGGAGAGTAATGGCGGTGCTGGGCGATATGGTTGGCGAGGTCGGAAGTGAAGGGATGACGCAGCGTGCGCTGACGGAATCCACGCTGATGGACAAGGTCGCCGTCAATCGTGCCTGCAAAATCCTGGAGGAGCGAGGGCTGATCGCGCGTGCTCCCAACGCAGCGGACGGACGCTCACACATTATGGTGCTGACCCCGGAAGGGCGGGCAATCCATGAAGAAGTGCTGCCGCTGGCACTGGCTACAGAGCGCGAATTGCTTGCTGACTTTGACAGCCGCGAAGAGAAGCAATTGCGCAGCCTTCTCGAACGCCTCCGCCACAAGGTTGACGCACTCGCCCACAATCGCAGCTGAAAACGAAAACGGCCCGCAGGAGGGGGTCCTCTTGCGGGCCGCTTTGCTGGATTGGGCCGTCTTTACTTGTCGATCAGCGCGTCGTTGATCGAACAGGCCGCCGGGCCAAGAATAACGATGAAGAGCACCGGCAGAATGAACAGGATCAGCGGAACTGTCATAATCGCAGGCAGTCGCGCGGCCTTTTCCTCGGCGCGCATCATGCGCTCGTTCCGGAATTCGGCTGAGAGCACGCGCAGCGAGGATGCGAGCGGCGTACCGTAACGCTCGGTCTGGATCATGGTGGTGACCACGCCCTTTACCGCTTCAAGATTGACGCGATAGGCAAGGTTGTCGAACGACATCTTCCGTTCGGAAAGGAAGGACAGCTCAATCGCGGTCAGGGCAAATTCGTCGCCGAGTTCCGGATAAGCACGACCCAATTCCTTGGCAACGCGATTGAATGCTGCATCAACCGTCAGACCAGCCTCGGCACAGATCACGAGAAGATCAAGCGCGTCAGGAAGGCCCTTCTGGATTTCCTTGGTCCGCTTTGTTGCCTTGTTCGACAGGTAGAGTTCAGGGCCCTTATAGCCGAGGAACAGCATGGCGCTGACCGCGCCCAGGCGCGTCATCGGACCCCAATCCGGGAAATAGTCGATGACGTAGATGACAAGGAATCCAAGCAGCCCCAGAACGACCGGTCCGATGGCGCGCAGGCCGATGATGTACACCGCCAGTTCTTTGTTGCGGTAACCAGCATGCGCAAGCTTCTGCTGGACCTCTTCGATCTGGCTCTGCTGGAGGACGTTCAGGCGTCCAAGCTGGTCCCTAACCGCATTGGTCGTATCAGATTTACGCGCAAGGCTCGCGCGCTTTTTCGTCCCAGCGGTGACGATCCCTGCTTTCAGCTCTTCGCGGCGCTCGTTCAGCGCTTTCACACGCTTCGCCATCGGGTCTTTGATCGTCAGGGCGGTGTAGATCGCGAACATGACGGCGAAAGCCGCAAGGCCTGCGAAAACGGTGCCGACAAAGACCACGTCAAAGCCAAGCAGCTTCGGGCCTTGTGGTTGTTCAAGAACCGCCAGTGCAGCCGTAAACAGCGCAGTGTCCATGTTCAGGAAGGCCAATCCGGTGGGTTGATCGAGTATCATTGTCAATTCTCCCCCCGCATCAGATCTCAAAGTTGACCATTTTGGCCATGATGGCGACGCCGATGCCCATCCAGACAAGGCCGCCAAGGCCCACCACGATCAGTCGATCATCGGTGAAGAAAGTTGCCAGATAACTGGGGTTGATCCAGTAAATGAGGCCGAACACGATGAAGGGCAGTGAGCCAACGATATAGGCCGACGCCTTCGATTCCGAGCTCATCGCCTTGATCTTGAGCTTCATCTGAGCGCGTTTGCGCAGAACGTCGGCGAGGTTTGAAAGCGTTTCTGCCAGGTTACCACCCGTCTCGCGCTGAATGGCGAGGGTGATGCAGAAGAAGTTGAATTCTGGAATGCCAAGGCGGTCAGCGGTTTCCTGAAGCGAATCTTCCATCGTTTTACCGATCTTTATCCGTTCAACGATGCCTTTGAACTCGATGCCAACGGCTCCGGGGACTTCTTCAGCCACCACGGAAAGAGTTTCCGTGACCGGCAGACCTGAACGAAGACCGCGAACCAACAGTTCGATCCCGTCCGGGAACTTCGAGTTGAATTGGGCCGTCCGCTTTCCGATCATCATGCCAATCACAATGTGCGGAATTCCAGCGCCCACCAGCAATCCGACGCCCAGCGAAAGCAACAGCGCGCCTGACTGGATGAAGATGACAACCGCCACAGCAAGGGCGATGCCGATCGAAACATATATATACTGCGACGTGGTAAAGTCGCGCCCGGTACGGTCCAGCCGCATTTCGAGCGCTTCAAGCTGCGAGCCGGACCCTGCAACGCGATAAGTCTTTGGCTTACGCGCAGCGATCGCTTTCTTGAACTGCGATTCAACCTTTGCGTCCATGCTGTCCGAGTGACGGAAGCGCAGCGATTGCAAACGCCGTTTCTGAGCGGTCGCGACGCCTGAATTGGCGAACATGTAGTATATGCCGACAATGATGCCGAAGATCACCAATGTGATCAGCAGAGTCTGGATGATGTCCATTAGTCGTCGTCCTGCTTCTTCCTCTGCATCGACACATCCGGGCAGTGGGTGCGGCCAATCCCCTCGCTATCCGCAGGTTGCGGCGAAGGGGATTGGCGATCACCTTACTCGGCGGCTTCCGCTTCCTTGTCTTTCTTGGCGAGCAAACCTTTGAAGTCGAAGCCACCCAGAAGCGATTTCTTCTCATCGCCTATCATCGCGTCTTCGAGATCTTCTTCGCTTGCACCCATGATGCGCACCGCGATCTGTTTGATCACTGATGTCGCCTTGCTTGAACGGTTGGCATCCACAAACACCTGGCCAAGCTTGGCAGCGTTTGAGGCGGCTTTGACATCGTAGGGGATGGCAAAGTCGATCTTGCGTTCGATCGAAGCTTCGAAGTCAGCTTTGCTGATTTCGGCAACGCCCGCCTGGACCTTGTTCGCCACGATCATCGGGTGCGCATGCGGCGCATTGGCTTTGAGCCATGACAGAATGCGGATCGTGTCGCGGGCAGAGGCCAGCGTCAACTCGCAGGTCAGCAGCACAAGGTTTACGTCAGCCAGAAGCTGCGGGAAATTGATCAGCATATTGCGAGGCATGTCGATCAGGGTCATTTCAAACGCCTGACGGAACTCCTCTTCCAGCTGCACGAAAGCCGAGCCATCGGTCATCAGCGGCTGGTTGATGGGGGCTTCCGCCGAGAGGATCGAAAGATTGTCATTGGCGCGGATCATGGCGCGTTCGATGAACAGACCATCAATACGGCTGGGATTGTCAATCGCGTCCGTCAGACCGCGTCCCGGCTCCAGATCGAGCGCAAGAGCGCCAGTTCCGAAGTGAACATCGAGATCCAGCAGCGCGGTTGGCGAGTGGTGCTCGGCGCTGAACAGCCAGGCGAGTGATGTCGCCAGTGTCGAGGCGCCTACGCCGCCGCGCGTTCCGACAACAGCGGTCGAAATGTGGCGCTTTACAGCGCCGTCATCGCCGGCCTTCGGTGCCGTGAATACAGCCAGCGCCTGATTGAGCGAATCGTGAACTTGCTGAGCCGAAAGGGGCTTGAGCAGGTAGTCATGAATGCCGCTTGCAAGCAGATCGCGATAGAGGCGCACATCGTTCACCTGACCAATGGCGATCACCACCGTACCGGGCTCGCAAACCTCAGCCAGAGCATTGATGTCGTTAAGCGGATCGCCGCTTTCTGAAAGGTCGACCAGCAGAATGGCCGGGCTGGCGCTTACGGACAGCGATTGGATCGCGTTGCGCAGGCCACCTTTGTTGCACTTCTCTGGCTGCCAGCCCATTTCGATAACAACCGGGCGCAGAACGTCCAGCGCGCTGTCGTCGCAGATATAGGCGGCAAAGGGATCGCGGTTGCCGGGAAGGCCTGATTTCCAAGGAGCATTCATGGCTTAGTTTCCTCCTCCACCTTGAACGTTTGCATCGCCAAGGCCAGCCGCGCCGGTTGGAGGGGCTTCGCGTAGCGTTTCGATGGCTTTGTTGCCGGTTGCAACAACCGTTTCGCCCGTGCCCTTCTTGCCTTCCAGCAGGTCTTCAGGATCAGCGACCATGGCTGCCGTGTTGGAATTGACGGCACATCCGTAACCGGGGCTCGTCGCGTTGAAATAGTTCGAATCCGCTTTCGCCGACCAATCGGGGCATCCCGGCACGAAGGCATCCGAGCGGGTGATCACCACGCGCGCATCGCCCGGTTCAAGAAAACCCGGCGTTGTCGGAGCGGTTTCGGTCACAATGATGCCATAGCGTCCCGCCAATTCGTTCACAGCATTGGTCACTGCTGGATTGGCTGCGGGATCTTCGATTGCAACCCGGTCCCCATAACGCAGATCCATCGCTTCGAACCAGCCATTCAGGCGGGCTTGTTCGGACACAGGAAGGCCGCTTGGGATTGTTTCGACATCCAGAGTGAAATTCTGGCGTGAGACTATGGCTTGTTTTTCGCTGTAGAGCGAGTTGTTGGTGGCCATCCCCGCGCACCCTGCGAGCGTGAGCCCGAGAGCTGCGGCGATGGCCAGCTTACCCGCTGTTTTATGCTTGCTTTGCTGTGCGTTTTGCATCGTCATCACCTTTTGCATGTTCTCGCGCATTAGAGGCTGAAACCGGGAGCGGTTGCATCAGCGGAGCGTTTCTTCTTGCCGGGTTTCTTGGTCGCTTTTCGCGATTGGCTGGAAGAGCCGGGGACGGTCGCATTCGTTTCCGTCTGGCTGATATCCGGGTTGGGTGCGCTGTCTTTTTCCGCGCTTGGCCCGGGACGTTGTTCACCTGACTTGCCAGCATGCTCCTGATAGCCCAGCAATTGCTCGAACTCGTTGGAGGTATGGAAGCCGTCGGTTGGCAGCTTGATTTCGCTGGCATTGACCGGCTTGACCAGATAGGGGGTGACGATAATTACCAGTTCGGTCTCACCGCGGTTGAACTGACGCGAACGGAACAGGTTGCCCAGGATCGGCACGTCGCCAAGGCCTGGTGCTTTGTCCAGCGCATTCTGAGAGTTGTTGCTCATCAGACCTGCGATCATGAAGCTTTGGCCTGAACCCAGCTCAATGGTCGTTTCCGTACGACGGGTGGTAAGCGCGGGAACTTGAAAACCGTTGAGCGTAATGGCGCCCTGGCTTGAAAGCTCGGACACTTCGGGGCGTACCCTGATCGAAATCCTGCCATTGGCAAGGACGGTCGGGGTGTAAGCCAGACTAACACCGAAATTGCGATATTCGATCGCGACATTGCCAAGACCCTGGCTGATCGGGATCGGGAATTCACCGCCTGCAAGGAATGTTGCCGTCTCGCCCGAAAGCGCTGTCAGGTTTGGCTGTGACAGAGTTGTGATAAGGCCAAGCGTCTCGGCGATATCAAGCGAGGCGAGCATGTTCACGCCGAACAGTTCACCAAGCGCGCCAATCGTGGTGCCACCTTGTGAATCGACGGCGGGACCTGTGATCGTCTGCGTCACGAATGTGCCGTCATCATTGAGGACTGGCTGCCCGTTTGCACCAATAACCAGAACTTGC
This sequence comes from Pseudomonadota bacterium, assembly GCA_039822745.1. Taxonomy (GTDB): domain Bacteria; phylum Pseudomonadota; class Alphaproteobacteria; order Sphingomonadales; family Sphingomonadaceae; genus Erythrobacter. Next base: position 6,672 of record JBCBMN010000002.1, read on the forward strand.
TGGTCAACGCCTGCGACAGCATTACCGACGCCCAGAGGGCCACCATAGTTGAAGCCATCTGTCTGGCCGAGCGTTCGACCTGTGCCGACACCGAAGCGGAAGCCATCCGAACCATCTGCGGTTGTCAGGTTACCCGCAATCGTGCGCACCAGGCTGCGGCTGACTTCAGCGAACTTGACCTGCAGGTTGACTTGCAGCGGAGTTGCCGTCTTCAGGCGAGTGATGACATTAGCGTCATCGCCAAGAAAGGCCTGCACAAGCCGTTCTGCTTCAGCGGCATCCTCCGGAGCGGCAACGGTGCCGGTCAGAAGAACGGTGTTCGTCCCCATCGTGGCAATATTCACTTTAGCTTCCGGCATGGCCAACGCCAGCATCTGGTCGATGCTGTCAATGTTGTTGCCCACGCGCACATTGGCAGACCAGATGATGTCGCCCGCCTTGTTGCTGGCATAGATGGTGGTTTCGCCACCTGCGCGAGCGAAGACATAGAGCTGGCGCTGCGATTTGATTTGAACGTCAGCGACCGTGTCATTGGAGACGAACACATCCGTCATCTGGCCCGGCACGCTGACAAGCTCACCCCGGCCAATCGACAGAACAATATCCTGCGACGGGCTGACAACCTGCTGTGCGGTTGCTGATGTGGTGACCGTTGCTGTCAGCGGTGCAAGCGCGAGGCCGGCAATCACCATGCGAAGCTTTGAAGTGGGTTTCATTGTGCGCCCCTTAGTGGGTTCCCCGATTGCCGCTTTCGCGGTGCGTTGGCCGTCCATCTGGCCGTTAAAAATGTGTGCCATCTCTCATGCCCTCACTTGATCAGCGTGGCGCTGGCAGTTGGTACAGTTCCACCGGCATTGCGCAGTCCAGAGGACTGAGCGTCGAGCAGGCCGTTTGCACTGCTCACCAACTCGTTCGGATCGGCAGTGCCGTTCGCACCGGCTGGCACTTCGCTGGCATTGTTGCCGCGAATGACGCGAACAACCGGTCCCTGAGCGCCAGCGCCAGAGAGGTTACGACCTGCGGCCTGCGCTTCGGCAAGGGCACGAGCTTGAGCAATCTCAATCGCCTTCTGCTTGGCTTCGGCGCGCTTACGCTCGCCTTCCCACTTGGCAATTGTATCGCGGTGGAACTTTGAAACGTCGAAAGTCGTCTCATAGGTCCGCTTGCCAACGACAGGCTGGAGGCGAACTTCGGCAAGAATGCGCTCTTCTTCCTCAAGGCTTGCGTTCTCAGGGATGTTGATCTCGCCAGCAGCAATTGCCCGTTCAAGATCGGCCTGAGTGTCTGCCAGAGGGCGCAGAGCGAGGCTGAGTGTGCCCATTGACTGAGCCACAGCGATCTTCTCAGCAAATTTGGGCGTCGCTTCGAGGGTCACCGTACGGAACGCACGGACTTCAGTCTTGCCCTCTTCATTGGTGATTGTTTCGGTCGACTGGTCGGTTGCGAGAACACGCAGATTGGTAAGGATCGTCTCTGATCCCTCGATTTCGCCGTTGTCGCCGCTATCGTCTTCAAACTTGGACGTCAGGAGCAGGTCAACACGGTCACCCGGGAACACGAACCCGGCGACACCGGTCCGGGCGGACACGGGGACTGTGATCGCGCGCATGCCTGGGCTCAGCGCTGCTGCAAGGAAGCCGCGATCGCCGGGGCTCACCAGCGAGCCTTGCGTTACTGGTTCACCAGCGGTGATCGGGAACCGCACTACCGTGCCGAGCAGCGAGTTGACGTCTGCTTCGCCGTCAATGAAATATGCATCCTGGACAAGCTCTTCCGGCCATTGCTGGAAGCCCATCGAATCGGCGGTGATGATCGTGCCGGCGGTCAAGGCGCGGTTGGCGACCAGAACCTTTGGCCCAAGTGGTGCTGGCGGAGCGGCGTCGGCTTGCGGTGCGCCGCCGTCCATGAACATGCTTCGTGCAGCGAAAGCGGTGCCGACTGCAATAATCAGCGCTCCAAGCAGCAGAACCAGTTTTTTCCTATCCATGGCTTATCAAGCCCCCTCGTGTTCGGCCCAAAGTTGTTTGTGGGCGGGTATGGTTTCGACGCTTACGGTCGAACTGGTTAAAATCAGGTTCACTGCAGACCGCCTGCGAAAGCGGCTTCGGGCAGGTAGCTCCAGCCCAAAACCCAGAGCGCACCAGCAGTGATTGCGACGCCATAAGGCAGAGTTCCTTGAGTCTTCGGTTTGAAGACGACACGGCGCACAACAAAGGCGACCGCGATGGCGCCACCGACGAAAGCCATGACCAAAAGCAGGTCGAGAAATGCCATTGGAGTTAACCACAGGGCGAGCGCGCCGAGCAGTTTGACATCACCTCCGCCAAGCAGGCCCAAGGCAAACAACCCGGCAAACGCCCAGAAGACAACAAAGGCGAGGCCCAACTGGATCACCATGTCCGGCCAGAACGCCATGCCCGATGCGAACCAGAACAGCGGAGCACCCGCAGCGATGCCGATATTCAGCCAGTTGGCGATGGTACGGCTGCGCACGTCGCTGATCGCGGCAAAAATCAGAGCGATTGCCAAGGCTGCCAGCAGTCCGTACTTGAGGAATTCCATTATCTCATCGCCCCCGAAGACATTGCTTTGTCGGGCCATTCAGCCCGGTTAGCTGTGTTCGATTGCGGTGCTACAGGTGAGTGCTTACCAAAAAGTAACCAAGGCTGGAGCAATCCCATTAGCAACGAAACCGAGGCCTTGATGCCGCACGAAACGACAGCCGAAGCGATCAATCGCCGGGCAATTCCGCCTTCCGCAAATGAGTCGATATGGACGCTGGCCGATGGGCACGAAGTGCGCCGTATCGATTGGCCGGGTGCCACTGACGGAGCACGCGGATCGATCCTGTTTTTTCCTGGGCGCGGCGATCACTATGAAAAGTACATTGAGAGTCTCGAACAATGGCATCGCGCAGGGTGGCGCGTAACGGCCTCTGACTGGCGCGGACAGGCGGGCAGCGGGCGGCTGGGCAAGGATACGGTTACCGGCCATATTGATGACTTCTCGATCTGGATCGATGATCTCGCGCATCTCTGGACTGTCTGGGTGGCTGAAACGCCCGGGCCACATATCCTCGCCGGACACTCGATGGGCGGGCATCTTGTGACGCGCGCCTTGGTGGAGCGGCGAGTGGATCCTGACGCCGCGGTCTTGTCTGCACCCATGCTTGGCTTTCAGGGGCCGCCTTTGCCGCTGGTTATGTTGCATGGCGTCGCGCAGGTTATGGCCTCTATTGGAGAGCCCACTCGTCCCGCATGGAAATGGAGCGAAAAGCCCGGCGAGGTTCCCGAAGCGCGTGAAAGCCTGCTGACCCACGATCCGGATCGCTATCGCGATGAGCTGTGGTGGCGCGAAGAGCGGCCCGAACTCGTTATGGGTCCGGCTAGTTGGCGTTGGGTTGAGCGGGCCTATGCCTCCTTCCGTATGCTCGAAGAAGAAGGCGCGATGGAGGCGGTTGAGACCCCGACGCTGATCCTCTCAACGAAGATCGACAAGCTGGTTAGCCATGATGCCAATGTTAAGGCGGCGGAGCGCTTGCCAAAGGCGCAACTGATCGAATTTGGCGAGGAAGCGCATCATGAAATCCTGCGCGAGGTCACCGATGTGCGGGCACGCGCCATGAATGCGATTGCCGAATTCCTCGACCGGGAAGCGCCAGCGCAATCATGAGCGAAACCCTGTATGACTTTGCCGTGATCGGGGCGGGCATGGCAGGCGCGAGCATTGCGGCTGAACTCGCGCCGTATGCAAAAGTGCTGGTGCTCGAAGCTGAAGATGCACCCGGCTATCACTCTACCGGGCGCTCGGCGGCGTTCTGGGAGGAATGCTATGGCGGGCCGGGCGTTGTCCCGCTGACACTGCCATCGGGCGAGTATTTACGCGAGCATGGTTTCCTGCGACCGCGCGGCGGCCTGTATATCGGGCAAGCGAGCGACAAAGCGAAGATTGACGGTTTTGTGCGCAGCTTTGCAGGTACGGGTGTGACCATAGGGCGCCTCGACCGCGCGGGTCTGTGCGAGCATGTGCCACACACCAAGGCAGAATGGTGCGACGCGATCTGGGAGCCTGCCTGCGCCGATATTGATGTGGCCGGGCTGCATCAGCATTATCTCAAAGCGCTCAAGCAGCGCGGGGTTGATCTCATCTGCCGGGCGCGGGTCGTGGATTTTCTCCCAGAGGAAGGCGGCTGGACACTCACCACCCAAGCGGGTGCAAGTTACCGCGCGGCCAAGATCGTCAACGCCGCAGGGGCCTGGGCAGATGGCTGTGCGCAAATGGCGGGGGCAAAGCCGCTGGGCATCAATCCGCTTCGGCGCACAGTGGCGCAATTGCGCGTCGCACCGGAAGCGCCGGACGATTTGCCATTGGTGCTCGACATCAATGGCGGGTTCTATTTCAAGTCCGACAATGGCCGCCTGTGGCTCAGCCCGCATGATGAAATTCCCACTGTGCCCTGCGATGCAGTGCCTGAGGAAATGGATGTCGCGCTTGCGATTGACCGCTTTCAGAGCGTGACGGACTGGCGCATTGAAGCGGTTGAACGCCGCTGGGCAGGCCTCAGAAGTTTCTCACCCGACCGCTTGCCGGTTTATGGAGCCGATCCGCAAGTGGATGGTTTTATCTGGTTCGCAGGCCAAGGCGGGTTCGGTATCCAGACCGCTCCGGCTGCCGCACGGCTTGGCGCTCAGATCATGCTTGGGCTTGAGCCGGACCCAATGACTGCGGCGATTGATCGGCAAGCCTACAGCCCTGCGCGGTATCACGATGTATCTCTCGCGAAAGCTGGCTAGCCAACGCCTTCCAAATCGCTAAGGTGCATTTTGTCAAACCACAAGAACTGAGGGGACAGACCATGGCTCACAAATTTGAGATCTATAAGGACAAGGCAGGCGAGTTCCGCGTGCGCTTCAAGTACAACTCGGAAATCATGTTCTCGACTGAGGGCTATTCGAGCAAGGCCAGCGCCAAGAACGCGATCGAGTCGATCCAGAAGAACGGCCCTGACGCACCGATCGAAGACAACAGCTAAGCGATCCGTCGCTGACGGATTTCAAGCGGGCGTGCCTTCATGCAAGGCGCGCCCGTTTTGCTTTCAACCCTCTGGCATTTAGCCCTCAGGTTCGAGCGCAGCGCGTTGCGCTTCCTCGCTGGCGAGTTGATCAACCCGTTCGTTTTCCGGGTGACCCGAATGGCCTTTGACCCAGTTCCAGCTGATATCGTGGCGGGCCGCGACAGCGATCAGTTCATGCCAAAGGTCGGCATTGCGCACAGGCTTCTTGTTAGCCGTCACCCAGCCGCGTTTCTTCCAGCCCTCTACCCATTTGGTAATCCCGTCGAGGACATATTTGCTGTCTGAATACAGCTCGACCTCGCAAGGCTCGGTAAGCGCCGATAGCCCGCGGATCACGGCTGTCATTTCCATGCGGTTATTGGTGGTGTCTGCCTCGCCGCCGGACAGCTCTTTTTCATGCGGGCCCATGCGTAGGAGCACACCCCAGCCACCGGGTCCCGGATTGCCCTTGCATGCGCCATCGGTGAAAATCGCGACCTTTTTCATCGGCTTCTTCATGGCGTCACCCTTGCCGCGCAAATCGCGTCAGGAAAACAGTTTTGCGCCGGATTCCCGGTAAAAGTCCCACCTTGCGACGAATTGCATCGGGTCCTTGCGTGTGACCAACGCATCCTCAGGCGTGTCGAGCCAGTCTTCGGCTCGGCTGGCAACAAAGCGCAAGGCAGCCCCTTGCGCGATCTGCGGCAGCAAAGCGCGTTCGTCGGCCGAGAGCGCGCGGACGCTCTGATATCCCTCCACCAGCGCGCTGCCCAATTGCTCCAGATAGGCGCCATCCTCGTCAAAACACCACGCAGCATGGGTAACCGCAAGGTCAAGCGCCATGGCTCCGGTGCAGGCGAAGTAGAAGTCGATGAGGCCGGTCACTTCGCCGCCCAGCATAAGGACATTATCGGGAAAGAGGTCCGCATGGATTTGCGCGCTGGGTAGCGATGATAGGTCCAGCGCGGCGGCTTCGCGCGCAGGAGCCAGAACAGCGGGCAGGTCTGCATCGATGGAGGCAAGCGCAGCGGCTCCGCACGCTTCCAGCGTCGCCAGATTATCGGCAAAGCCCATCGTGTTTGCGCGGTTAAGGCCAAAATCGGCGCTCGCCAGATGCATCTGAGCCAGCACTTGTCCGACATTGCGTGCTTGCTGAGGCGTTGGCTGTGTGGGCGAGACGCCAGGCAGGAACTCGATCAGCGCAACCGCCTTGCCTTGCTCCATCCGAAACGCAGCGCCGCTGCGATCATGGATGGTGCGCGGAACAGGGCAGTCCTTTGCCGAAAGGTGATCCAGCAGCCCCAAGAAATAGGGCAGATCGTCCAGTTCGATCCGGCGTTCATACATGGTAAGGATAAAGCGAGCGCCCGCTCCATCAGCACCCGTTGTCTCGATCAGCCAATTGGAATTGGAGACCCCTTCGGCAATCCCCTTGGCTGAAACCAGTTCACCCACACCGTAATTCGCGATCAGTGCCGCGAGTTCTTCCGCACCCAGATGAGTGTAAACCGCCAAGTTGCCGCGCCCAGAAGTCTATTCGGTTAGCTGGCGGGGCAGCTTGAACACCATTTTCTCTTCGGTGTGCACGACGGTCTCTTCCTCGACCGCGCGCATGGCAGCAAGGCCGTCAACAACTTCGCGGACCAGCACTTCAGGCGCGCTCGCACCGGCGGTCAGGCCCACTGTTTCCACGCCTTCGAGCCATGCGGGGTCGATTTCGGAGGCGCGCTGGATCAGTTTGCCCGGAGTGCCCAACCGCTCGGCCACTTCGACCAGCCGCAGCGAGTTCGAGGAATTGGGCGCGCCGACAACCAGCACCAGATCGCAATCCTTCGCCAGCTCCTTGACCGCCGCCTGACGGTTGGAGGTCGCGTAGCAAATGTCTTCTGCCTTGGGGCCGTGAATGTTCGGATAGCGCCATTCGAGAGCGTCGATGACTTCGCGTGTGTCATCGACGCTCAAGGTCGTCTGAGTAAGATAGGCAAGCGGCTCATCACTTTCGAAAGGCAGCTTGTCCACGTCTTCGATATTCTCGACCAAAGTCATCTGACCGGGCCGCACCTGCCCCATTGTGCCGATCACTTCGGGGTGGCCTTCGTGGCCGATAAAGATGATGTGCATGTCCTTTTCGATCAGGCGCTCGGCCTGTCGGTGGACCTTTGACACCAACGGACAGGTCGCATCGACATAAACCATATTGCGGCGTTCCGCCTCAGCTGGCACCGATTTGGGCACGCCATGCGCGCTAAAGACCACCGGCATATCGGTGGGCACTTCGTCCAGTTCCTTGACGAAGACGGCGCCCTTGGCCTTCAGCCCTTCGACCACATATTTGTTGTGGACGATTTCGTGGCGCACATAGACCGGCGCGCCGTACCGCTCGAGCGCCTTTTCGACGATCTCAATGGCCCTGTCGACGCCCGCACAAAAGCCGCGCGGGGCCGCGATCAAAAGCTTTAGGGGTTTCGCATCTGCTGGCTGTGTCAGCGTCGAGTCTGGAAAGGGCGCGTTCATGCCTGTCCCTCTAGCGCTTTGTGCCAGCCCCCGCTAGGGGAAGGTCAATTGCTGCTCAGGCTTGGTTTGCCCACTTGTGGGTCAATCAAGCCGGATGCCAGCGCAAGAATTGGTTTCAAGGACGGTTTTAGCATGATGTTTCGCACCCGAGTGCTCCCTTTGGTTGCTGTTGCCACCGCAATGGCGGGATGCGCGCAGGAAGGTGAACTGGTCGTGGGTCAGGGCGTCGGCATCACCGCTGTGCTGACCAATTGCCCTGCTGTTGGCATTCCCAATTACACCGGGGATATGACCACCTTCGTCGGAGATGGATCGGCAACCTATGCCAATCTGGATGTGACCGCAGCGATGACCAATTTGCGCTCTGACTGCAATGATAGCGGCGACAAGGTCTATTCCGAAGCGACCTTCGACGTCGTGGCGCAGCGCAAGTATGTGCGCGGCGCGCGCACTGTGACTTTGCCCTATTTCGTCACCGTCCTGCGCGGCGGCAGTTCAGTGGTGACCAAACGTGTGGGCGAGGTCACGCTCAGCTTTGCCGACGGTTCGCCGCGCGCTGAGGCCAGCGCCAAGGCGGGCAGTTTTGTCGACAAGGCCGCATCGTCCCTGCCCGATGATATTCGCGAGAAGATCACCCGCAAGCGACGACCCGGGGATGTCGATGCCGCGCTTGATCCGCTGGCTGATCCCGAGGTTAAAGCGGCGATTGCAAGTTCGCGATATGAGATGCTGGTCGGCTTTCAGCTTACTCAGGAACAGCTCAAATATAATGTAACGCGCTAAGGGATGTCGCAGCCTGATCGGGCTGTCTCCTTTCGTGCTTTTGCCTCCGCCGTGACGGGGGTGAGGTTCATATGACTGACACAACACTTTACGCCGCTTTTGCGGCCACTGTTGAAACGACGCTTGGCGAACTCGTCTCGGAAGGGGCGCTGCCAGAGGGCACCACCTTTGCGAATGTGACGGTTGAGCCGCCGCGCGATGCTTCGCATGGCGATCTGGCGACCAATGCCGCGATGGTCCTGGCAAAGCCGGCAAAGACCAATCCGCGCGCACTGGCAGAGCAGATTGTCGCGAAGCTTTCAGCGCATCCTGCGATCACCAGCGCTGAGATTGCCGGGCCGGGCTTTATCAATATGCGCCTTGATCCCGCTGCGTGGCTTGCTGAGCTGCAGACAATCTCCACCATGGGTGAGGGGTATGGTCGCTCGGTCATGGGTTCCGGGCAGACTGTGAATGTCGAATATGTCTCGGCCAATCCCACCGGTCCGATGCATATGGGCCATTGTCGCGGCGCGGTGGTGGGTGACGCGCTGGCAAGCCTGCTTGAATTTGCGGGCCATAAGGTGATCCGCGAATATTACATCAACGATGCGGGTGGCCAGGTCGATACGCTCGCACGCTCAGCCCACCTTCGTTACCGCGAGGCGCTGGGCGAGGATATCGGCGCGATCCCCGAAGGGCTCTATCCCGGCGAATATCTCGTTCCCGTGGGTAAGGCGCTTGCCGAGCAATTCGGGAATCAATTCACTAAGGCTGACGAGAGCGAGTGGCTTGTCACTTTCCGCACCGAGGCGGTCGACAAGATGATGGACGTCATCAAGTCCGACCTCGCTATGCTCGGCATTCGGCATGATGTCTTCGCGTCCGAGGCTGCGCTGCATGCGGCTGGCAAGCCCGACGAAGCCGAAGCATGGCTGCGCGCGCATGATTTTGTCTATGACGGCGTGCTCGAAGCCCCCAAGGGAAAGGCCCCGCCAGAGGACTGGGAGCCGGTCGAATTGCCGCTTTTCCGCTCGACCAAATATGGCGATGATCAGGACCGTCCGATCAAGAAGTCGAACGGCAAATGGACCTATTTCGGCGCCGACCTCGCCTATCACATGGAGAAAGCGGCCAAAGCCGATGCGCTGATCGACATCTGGGGCGCGGACCATGCGGGCACAGTCAAGCGGATCAAGGCTGCAGTCGCTGCTCTGTCGGAAGGTAAAGGTAGCCCGACCCCGTTCGACGTGAAGCTGGTCCAGATGGTGCAACTGATGCGCAGCGGAGAGCCGGTGAAGATGTCCAAGCGCTCGGGCAACTTCATCACTATCGCTGACATGGTCGATGAAGTGGGCAAGGATGTCGTGCGCTTCACCATGCTCACCCGGAAGCCCGAGGCGCAGATGGAGTTCGACTTCGCCAAGGTGGTCGAAGCGAGTAAGGACAACCCCGTCTATTACGTCCAATATGCGCATGCCCGCATCCGGCGTTCCTTACGCAAGGCTGCGGATGAGCATGGGATCAATCCTGACGCCGCCGCTCTTGATCGGCTGGGCGCGGACGAAATCGCTCTGATCCAGAAAGCAGCACAGTTCCCGCGCGAGATCGAAGCCGCCGCCAAGGCGCGCGAACCGCACCGGATCGCCTTCTATCTCTACGATCTCGCATCAGAGCTTCACGCCTTCTACACCGCTGGTAACAAGGACACCTCAAAGCGGTTCATCGTGGAACAGGATTCCGCTTTGTCGAGCGCAAGGCTTTTCCTTGGCCAAGCAATCGGGCAAGTTCTCCGGAATGGTTTGGGCGTTTTGGGCGTCGAGGCCGTGGAGTCGATGTAGGAAAGCACTGTATGGGACTGACTGCGGGGGGCGCGTTTCAGTCTCAATCGGTGCAGCGAAGGGGCCGAATCCGTGATTATTGATGCGGAGTTCAACGAGATCGAAGACACCGGTGATGAGCTGGACCTGGCAGAAGAAGACAGCCTTCCGTGGCTGGAATCCGACGATGACCATGTCCAGGCAGGCAGCGTGGATACTGCGCAAATGGTCGGCCTGATCGCGGTTCTTCTGGCCATTGGTCTGATCGTTGTGGGCGGGGTCTATTTCTTCTCCAACTACAATCGCGGCCCGGTTCAGGTTGTAGATGGCAGCACAATCGAAGCACCCGAAGGCCCGTACAAAGAACGTCCCGAAGAGGCTGGTGGCAAGGAATTTCCAGGCACAAACGACGTCGCGCCGGGTGTGGGGCAGGGGAAATCGCCTGAATCGCAATTGGCAGATGGTACGGGTGCAGGATCGGGCGAAGGCAATGTCAACGTCGCCATGCCACCGATCGAAGGCGGAGGTCCGGCGCTGGGTTCGGGTTCGGGTTCGAATGCTGGCTCGTCTGCGAACACGTCAGCGGCGGGAGCGGGCTCCTCTGCGACAGATGCAAATACAAGCAGCGCTGCGGCGTCTCCCTCTGCGAGCGAAGGCGTTGGCGTACAGCTCGCCGCATATAGCAGCCGCGCGCGCGCCGAGCAGGGTTGGCGCGATCTACAGCGTCAGTCCAAGGCGCTTGAAGGGCTGAAGTATCGTGTGGTCGAAGGTCGCATTGATATCGGCACCGTCTATCGTTTGCAGGCCGTTGCCGCGACGCGGAGCGAGGCAGATGCGCTGTGTCGGACGCTGAAGGGTCAGGGGCTAGACTGTCAGGTAAAGCCCTAGGCGAGAGCTCAAGCGGGTCCGGAAAAGCGATTTGGGCAACCAATTCGCCCATTTTGCACCCATTTTCCCCCTGTTTTCGCAAATGTGGATGGTTACCGCGCTTGCCTCTCCCCCCTGCGGCTGCGACGTTTAAGCCATGGTACCTGCAATCTTTGGATGTTCCGGCCCTGTTTTGACGGCCGACGAACGCGCTTTCTTTTCGGAAGCCGATCCTGCGGGCTACATCCTGTTCGGCCGCAATTGCGAGAACCCGCAGCAATTGCGCGCCCTGACCGATGATTTGCGCAGCATTCATGGACGCGACCGGTTGCTGATCTCGATTGATCAGGAAGGCGGCAGAGTTGCGCGCCTGCGCCCGCCGCATTGGTCTCCCTATCCGGCGGGGGAGGCGTTTGACCGGCTGTACCAGCTGGCCCCCGCCAGCGCGATTGAAGCTGCGCGCGCCAATGCTGAGGCGATGGCTCTGGAGCTGGCGGCGATGGGGATCACGGTGACGTTCCACCCACCGCTCGATCTGCGCCAACCCGGCGCGCATGATGTGATCGGTGACCGTGCTCTGGGCGCTCAACCGATGCAAATCGCCGCCATTGGCCGCGCTCTGTTGGAGGGCCTTGAGAACGGCGGGGTCACTGGCTGTATCAAGCATATGCCGGGCCATGGCCGCTCAATGGTCGATAGCCACAAGGAAGTGCCCACGGTGCACGAAAGCGCAGAGGAATTGGAAGCGGACCTTGCCCCTTTCCGCGCGCTTTCTTCGGCCAGGATCGGGATGACGGGCCACCTGATCTTTCCGGTTTGGGATGCTGAAAACCCCGCGACGCTTTCCCCCACCATCATTCGCGACATCATTCGCGGCGCGATTGGCTTTGAAGGCCTGCTGCTGACCGACGATATTGACATGGAGGCGCTGTCAGACGCGATCTCGCAGCGCTCAGCGAGTGCCATCGCGGCCGGCTGCGATATCGTGCTCAATTGCTGGGCCAAGATGGATGATATGGAGGGCATTTGCGAAGCCTTGCCCGGCATTAGCGAGGCGACGGCAAAGCGGCTTGATACTGCGCTGGAAGGCACGCGCATTGCGGAAGCTATCCCCGAGCAACAGCGCGAATTGCTGGCCAAGCGCGATGCTTTGCTGGCCCTGACGGGGGAGGCGGCATGACTGGCCCGTCCGACGAACTCCCGCCCGAGGATATAAGCGCAAGCGACGGCTTCATGCTCACCGGCGATGCAGCAGGGCGCGGCGAACCGGGTGTCGAGGGCTGGGAAGAGGAAGCAACACCCAAGCCAGCCGATAACAAACTCTATCTGGAACTCGATGGCTGGGAAGGGCCGCTTGATCTGCTGCTTGACCTTGCGCGGCGGCAAAAGGTCGATTTGCGGCAAATCTCGATCCTGTCGCTGGTGGATCAGTATTTGGGTTATATCGAGCGCGCGGCGGGTCTGAAGCTGGAAGTGGCGGCGGATTACCTCGTGATGGCGGCGTGGCTTGCCTATCTCAAATCCGCGCTGCTGCTGCCCAAGGAAGAGCAGGAAGATCCATCACCCGAAGAGCTCGCACTGCGTCTGCAATTGCGGCTTCAGCGTCTTGGCGCGATGCGTGAGGCAGCAGCGCGATTGATGGGACGGGACCGGATTGGGCGCGACATCTTCCTGCGCGGTGCACCTGAAGGCCTGCGGATCGATCGCAAGATCATGTGGAAGTCTGATGCCTATTCGCTGATCCAGGCCTATGGCCAGGTGAAGGCGCGCACCGCGCCCAAGATCTACCATGTCGCTGATCGCCCGGTCATGACGCTCGACAGTGCGCTTGATCGCGTCTCGGCCATGTTGGGGGTGACGCTGGAATGGATGGAAATCCGCGATTTCCTGCCGCCGCACGCCAATCCCGAACTGCGCAAGTCAGCGCTCGCGTCCAGCTTTGTGGCGGCGCTGGAACTGGCGCGTCTGGGCAAGGCGGAGCTGGATCAGGAGGGAGCGTTTGAGCCTTTGCGCATCCGCCGGCTCAAGGAAGGCGCGCGATCATGAGTGAGATGGCCGAAGAACAGCCTGTTCCGCATGACGACGTGACGCCTGAGCGGACGCCGGACGAGATTGAGCGCGCGCTGGAAGCAACCCTGTTCGCAACCGAGGAGCCTTTGAGCGTGGACGCGCTGGCGGCGCATCTGGGCGGGTTGGACAATGGTTCGGTGCGCGACGGGTTGAAAGCTTTGACCGAGCATTATTCCCAGCGCGGCATTCGCCTTGTCGAGCGGGGCAAGCGTTGGCATTTTGAGACCGCACCCGAACTGGCGCATTTGCTGCGGCGCGAGCGCGAGCAAGTCCGTCGCCTCAGCCGCGCGGCGACCGAAGTGCTCGCTATCATCGCCTATCATGAGCCTGTCAGCAGGGCAGAAATCGAATCGATCCGCGGGGTTCAGACCGCCAAGGGCACGCTTGACGTGTTGCTTGAGGCAGGCTGGATCAAGCTTGCCGGTCGCCGCGAAGTGCCGGGCCGCCCGGTGATCTACGCGACAACGCTGGAATTCCTCGATCACTTTGGCCTCGCCTCACGCCGTGACCTGCCCGGTATCGACGAATTGCGCGCCGCTGGCCTGCTAGACCCCGTCGATGAAGCGCTCGACGAGGCAATGAGCGCCTCAGCGCAGCCCGATGAAGAACCCGATTGCGAAGCCGAAGATGATGCGGACTTTGATGAGGATTTCGGCGGGGATTTCGATTGATTGGGTGACCTGACTGGCGCAGCGCGGCAATCACGCCTATATTAGGGTCAAACAATGCAAGGAATGTGTCCCCATGGGTCTTAGCGTCTGGCAAATCGCGATCATCGCAGTGGTTATCCTCGTCCTGTTTGGGCGCGGTCGTATCTCGGAAATGATGGGCGATTTCGGCAAAGGCATTTCCAGCTTCAAGAAGGGCATGAGTGAGGAAGTCGATGACACGCCCAGCGCTCAGATTGAGCCGCCTGCAACCGAAGTGAAGTCCGCTGAGGCGAAGGCGACCGAAACCGCCGACACCGCCAAGTCGTAATCCGCGCCTGCGAGCGCACACAACAGACCTCTCAAGGAGCAGCGCCTCAAAGCGCGACCCATGTTCGATATCGGCGCCATGGAACTGCTGGTGATCGTGATCGTCGCGGTCATTGTGATCGGGCCGAAAGACATGCCGCTCGCCATGCGCGCAGCCGGGCGGTGGATCGGCAAGGTGCGCAAGGTCTCGGCTCACTTCCGCAGCGGGATCGATTCGATCGTGCGCGAAGCGGAGCTGGAGGACATGGAAAAGAAGTGGAAGGCGCGCAATGAAGAGATCATGCGCCAGCATCCCACTGCAGCAGAAGACACCGCGAACTCGGCAAGCGCAGATGCGGCTGCGGTCAATATGGCAGGCCCGCCTGAAGCCGGAACCACAAACACATCCCCGATAGACGAGCCGGTTGAACAGGCGGTGATCGCTGAACCGGCTGCTCCACCCCCGCCGCCCGCTGATGCGCCGGACAAGGCTTAGAAGACTGGCGCCATGGCTCTGATCGAAGAAATCGACGAATCGCGCGCTCCGCTGCTGGATCACCTGATCGAACTGCGCACCCGGCTGATGCGTTCGATCATCGCACTTGTGATCGCCTTTGGCGTTTGTTTCTACTTCGCCGACGACATCCTTGCCTTCCTCGTCCAGCCACTGCGGGTCGCCTTTCCCGAAGGCGAGGGGCAGTTGATCTATACGGGCCTTCCCGAGGGCTTCTTTGTCGAGATTAAGCTGGGGCTGTTCGGCGGGTTCATGCTCAGCTTCCCAATCATCGCGAACCAGCTCTGGGCCTTTGTCGCGCCGGGGCTTTACGCCAATGAGAAGAAGGCATTTCTGCCTTTCCTGATTGCGACGCCCTTCCTGTTCTTCTCAGGCGCTGCGCTGGCCTATTATGTGGTTATGCCGACGGCGTTTCTGTTTTTCCTTGGCTTTGGCGGAGAGACAGGCGGGCTTGAGGTGCAGGCGCTTCCGGCGCTGGGTCAATATCTCGATCTGGTGATGCAGTTCATTCTGGCTTTCGGAGTGACCTTCCTTTTGCCGGTGCTGCTGATGCTGTTGCATACGGCGGGGATCATCAAGCGCGCGCAATTGGTGAGCGCGCGGCGCTATGTGATCGTCGGAGTAGTCGCGCTGGCGGCTGTTGTGACGCCGCCGGACCCGGGCAGTCAGCTTATCCTCGCGCTGCCTTTGCTGCTTTTGTTCGAAGGTTCGCTGCTGCTGATGGGCGTGATCGAGAAGGCGCGCAAGAAGCGCGAGGACGACAAGTCCGATGATGCATCATCCGATCCAGCCGACGCGCCGCAAGCCTGACGCGCGCGGTTAGTTCTTCAACACACGCTCGCCGCCGATCCAGACTTCGTCAATCTGCGTTTTGCGGATCTCTCCCGGTGTCGCGAACATCGGGTTGCGATCGACAAACAGGAAGTCGGCGCGCTCTCCGGGTAGCAACCGGCCATAGCGTCCTTCGGCGAACCCGGCATAGGCAGCATCGGCGGTGAAGGCCTTGAGTGCTTCTTCACGACTCACCACTTCCTGCGCGCGCCATCCGCCAAATGGATTGCCGTTTTCGTCAGTCCGGCTGATGGCGACGGCGATCCCGGCAAAGACGTCCGCTGGCTCAACCGGAGCATCCGAGCCAAAGGCCAGCCTGCCGCCCTCCCTCAGGATACTGCGCCAGGCATAGGCGCCGCCCAGCCGCTCAGGGCCCAGCCGCGCTTCGGCCATATGCATGTCGCTGGTCTGGTGGAGCGGCTGCATCGAGGCAATCGTGCCATGCCGCCCAAATCGCTCAAGGTCCGATGGATCAACGATCTGCGCATGTTCAACCCGCCAGCGCCGGTCGCCGGTGTAAACCTGTGACAGCTCATCAATCGCCAGAAGCACGTCGCGGTTTGCCGCATCGCCGATGGCGTGGATGGCCGTCTGGAAATTGTCGAGCGCGGCGCGGCTCATCAGATTTCGCAATTCGGTGGGGCTCAAGAGCGGCAAGCCCATCGTATCAAGCTTGTCCTTATAGGGCTTGAGCAGCAGCGCCCCACGCGATCCCAGCGCGCCGTCAACGAACAGCTTGATCCCATTGAGGCGCAGCCGGTCCTCATAGAGCCATGGGGTAGGGCCGGGGCCACCGATCAACTCCATCGTCTCGGCATTCACCGCATAGGAGATGATCCGCATTTTGAGCGTGCCATTGTCGCCTGCGCGGCGAAAGGTTTGCCAGTCCTCCATCGTGGTGCGCATATCGGCAACAGCCGTCACACCATAGGCGAGCAGCTTGGCCTGAGCCTTGGCAAAAGCCGCGTCACGATCCGCAGGGCGGGGCGGTGGGACGACCTTGCCCACCAATGCCTTGGCCTTATCGACGAACACGCCCGACGGCGCACCGCTGGCATCGCGGATGATGTCGCCGCCCTCTGGCGTCTTGGTGCCGGCATCAACGCCTGCGATTTCCATCGCGCGGCTGTTGGCCCAGTTCGCATGGTTGTCTGCGCGTTCCAGCCAAACGGGGCGGTCGGGGACAATCGCATCCAGCTCTGCCGCTGTCGGGAAGCGGCCCAGACCCCACTTCTCCTGATTCCAACCGCGACCCAGAATCCACGGGCGCCCCTCATTCTCCTCAGCAAACGCCTTGATCAGAGCGAGCGCTTCTTCAAGGCTGGTGGTGTTGGAGAGGTCGAGCGTCAGCTCACCAAAGCCCATATCCATGATGTGCACATGCGCATCGATCATGCCGGGCAGCATGACGCGGCCCTTGCCATCCATCCCATAATCAGTTTGCGGGCGTTCCTCTCCCGCTTCGAGCACGGCGGAGATGATCCCGTCATCATCGAAGACCAGTCCGGTAAAGCGCTTGACCTTGCCATCTTCATCAATGGTCACACCGTCAACATTGTCGACCAGCGTATCGGCCATGGCAGGAACGCTGATTGCTGCAAGGAGAGCGGTCGAGGCAGCGCGGAGAAAAGTCTTCATAAAATGTCTCACTCAGGAAGTGGCTTTGGGAAGCCGGGTGATTAGCGCGCTGGTGTCGTGGCGAGAGCCGCCCGCCGCTTGCACATCGGCATAGAATTGATCGACCAATGCCGTGATGGGAGAGGAAAGACCCAGCCGCCTAGCTTCGTCGAGCGCATAGCCCAGATCCTTGCGCATCCAGTCAATCGCAAAGCCAAAGTCAAACTCGTCCGCCGTCATCGTCGCCCAGCGATTGTCCATCTGCCAGCTTTGCGCTGCGCCGCCGGATATGGCCTCATAGGTCTTGTCGAGGTCGAGCCCCGCAGCCTGCGTCAGCCGGATCGCTTCTGAGAGACCTCCAAGCACGCCGGCAATACACATCTGGTTGGCCATTTTTGCGGTCTGCCCAGCGCCTGCCGGGCCGACATGAACGATAGCCTTGGCATAGGGTTCCATGATGGGCCTTGCACGCTCCACTGCTGCCTCGGCACCGCCGCACATGATGGCAAGCTGGCCATTTTCTGCACCGGCCTGTCCGCCGCTGACCGGAGCATCGACGCAGGCCAGCCCGCGCTCTTCGCAAGCGCTGGCAAGGCGGCGCGCCATATCGGCAGAGACAGTGGTGTGATCGACCAGCAAAGCGCCCTCGCGCATCGCAGCGACCACGCCATCGCTGTCCAGCGTGATTTGCGTCAGATCATCGTCATTGCCAACGCAGGTAAAGACGATCTGCGCGCCGTTGGCCGCCGCTGCGGGCGTGTCTGCGAAACCTATGGAAAGCCCCTCAGCCTCCCAGACCTCGCGCCATTTGGCGGCGCGTTCGGGTGACCGGTTATACGCAGTGACCGCATATCCTGCGCGCGCAAGGTGCCCGGCCATCGGGCCACCCATGACGCCGAGGCCAATGAAGGCGACTGTTGTTGGAGTGCTCATGAGGCATTCGCCTAATGCCTCGCGCCCCAATTGCCAATTGCAGCTATTGCATCGTTCAATACATCCTTGATTGCCCTTCCGTCCTGCGAGGCCTAGGGGCGCACCTGTCATGAACGATCAATCCGCCATCGCTACGCCTGCCGATCTCACCATAGAAGATGTCCGCGCCGCTGCTGCCCGTATCGAGGGCGCGGTGGTCAAGACGCCGATGATGCACTCGATCACGCTGTCGCAGATTACGGGCGCCGAGATATGGCTCAAGTTTGAAAACCTGCAATTCACCGCGGCTTACAAGGAGCGCGGCGCGCTCAACGCCTTGCTGCATTTGACTGAAGAGCAGAAGCAGCGCGGGGTAATTGCTGCTTCGGCAGGCAACCACTCGCAGGGGCTTTCCTACCACGGCACGCGCCTTGGTGTTCCTGTTACCATCGTGATGCCGCGCACTACGCCGACGGTTAAAGTCATGCAGACCGAGAGCGTCGGCGGCAATGTCGTGCTCGAAGGCGAGACCTTTGACGATGCCGCTGCCCATGCCCGCGAACTTGAGGTGGAGCGCGGCCTCACCTTCGTCCACCCCTTTGACGATCCTTTGATCGCCGCAGGGCAGGGCACAGTGGCGCTTGAGATGCTGGAGGTGAACCCAGATCTTGACTGCCTCGTCACTCCGATCGGTGGTGGCGGTCTGATCTCTGGCATGGCCACCGTTGCCCGCGCTGTGAATCCCGAGATCGAAGTCGTGGGCGTTCAGGCCGAGCTGTTCCCCAGCATGTATGCCGCCATCAAGGGCACTGACCCTGCTTGTGGCGGCGATACTCTGGCGGAAGGCATCGCGGTCAAGCGTCCGGGCGCCTTTACTGAGCAGGTCATTGCCGAACGGGTTGATGACATCATGCTGGTCGATGAACCCAGCCTTGAAAAGGCGGTCGCGCTGCTGCTCCAGATCGAGAAGACTGTGGTCGAAGGCGCGGGCGCTGCAGGCCTTGCCGCCGTGCTTGCCAACACCGATCGCTTTGCTGGCAAGACAATCGGACTGGTGCTGTGTGGCGGCAATATCGACACGCGCCTGCTTGCCAATGTCCTGCTGCGCGACCTCGCTCGTCAGGGGCGTCTGGCTCGCCTGCGTGTCACCTTGCAGGACCGTCCTGGCGCGCTGTTCAAGGTCATGCGCCTGTTCGATCAGCACAACGTCAACATCATCGAGATTTACCACCAGCGCATCTTCACCACGCTGCCAGCCAAGGGCCTGATTACCGATATCGAGTGCGAAGCGCGCGATGCCGCTCAGGTCGAACGCCTCGTCGCAGCCTTGCGAGAAGCCCGATATGCGGTGCAGGTCGTGGAGCTGAACTGAGTCGCGCGCGTTTACCTGTTCACTCTTCCCACCGGCCCTGTCCCGATTCGGTGCGCGAGTGGGAGGGTGTGCCAAAGAGCCTCCATTTCGGTGCAAAACCTCGGGAGGTATTGTGCATAGTAACTCTAATTTAGCGCCGTTTCGTGGTTAAGGGTCTTTTACCGGGCACCCCTTGAGGGCATAACGATGCCTTAACAAACGTATCGTTGATTCTCCGCTCCGGGATAGAACCGAACCTGAGGGCTCAAGCAAGGACACTGATCGCCCGTGACGGCCCCGATCCGCTTTCCCCGCTTCTTCGTGACGAGCCCTGCGCCGTGTCCATATCTGCCGGACCGTCAAGAGCGCAAGGTGTTCACGGAGCTTAAGGGCGCGCATGCGGATCAGCTTAACGAAGCGCTGGGCCGCATCGGCTTCCGCCGCAGCCAGACGGTTGCCTACCGCCCAAGCTGCCTTGACTGTCAGGCCTGCGTTTCTGTCCGTGTTGTTGCGAAGGAGTTCACCCCTTCATCGACACAGAAACGCGACCTTAAGCGCAACACAGACCTCGTCGTGACCGAGTGCCGCCCGTGGGCGACCGATGAGCAGTTTGAGCTGCTCACCAAGTATCTCGGTGTGCGCCATCCCGATGGTGGCATGTCGGCTATGGACGAACTCGATTATGCCGACATGGTTGAGCATACGCCTGTCACCAGCAATCTGGTTGAGTATCGCGAGCCCACGGCAGACGGTTCTCCCGGCAAGCTGGTGGGCGCGTGCCTGACAGATCGTCAGGGGGACGGCCTGTCGATGATCTACTCGTTCTACGATCCTGAGCACACGCAGCGTCAGGGATTGGGCAACACGATCATCCTTGATCATATTCAGCGCGCCGCCCGCGACGGGCTGCCCTATGTCTATCTTGGCTATTGGGTCGATGGCTCGCCGCGCATGGCGTACAAGGTCCGCTACCGTCCACTGGAGAAGCTAACCCGCGAAGGCTGGCAGCGCATGGACAAGGACGAGCAATCGCGTTTGATCGCCGAAGCCACCGCACCGCGCGCCAAGATCGAAGGCGATTTGGCCAAGACGGTCTCCGGCGCTCGCGGCTAAGACGGGCAGCCCATCAAATTCCCGTCTAGCTAGGCATTTGATCGGTAGAGGCGTTCCTCCGCGCTGCGTCTGCGCACCAGCCCTTTCAGAATCCGCCCTCCGGCCTTGTTCCAGCGTTTGAACTCTTCAGCCGCACCTTCGTAATCCTTCGCGCAGTGCTTCTTGGTCAAGGTCGCGCGTTCGATCGCACCAGTGTTGTAGTGAAAGCTTACCATGGCATCGAATTGCGCCTGCGTGGTTGGGGTGGTGCCGATGGCACGCGCCACGTCATCCGCATAGCGTCGCAGATCGTCAGCGAGGCGCGCATCGCATTGTGCCTGCGTCCAGACCGTTTCCGGCCCAATTCGTGAGCCTGAAACCTCGCCTCTGCCGGTTGAGCCCCAGCCAATCGTCCAGGGTTCGCCGCCCGTGCCGGGGTCGGGATAGGCCTCCACCAATCCATCACGCCGCAGCCGGGCGCAGCCTTCGAAGCGCTTGATCAGCGCGGTGCCCTCCGGCCCGATCCGGCGCGGAGTTTTGCGATCGGTCCGTCGTATGTACGGAACGCCCGTCACACTTGGTACACTGTCCTGGGGCGAAATTCCGGCGCGGTCGGGAGCAATGTTGGGGCCGGTTTCGTCGAGCGCGGCATTGATCGCGTCAACTTCGGATTGGCGAAAGCCGCGCTTCAACACTGCGCGAACCGTATCGAACAGCTTTTTACGGGGTTGAGCAGTCATGGGATTGGCACCTCTCAAGTGGGGAAAAGAGGCGCAGGTATTAGGCACAATTTGGCCGAGTAGGAAAATGGTTTGATGCGCGCTGCGGGGACTGACAAGCCAGAGTAACAATTGCTTGGCAATACGCAATAGGGAGGCCCTTAATGATCCGCACATTGCTATTCGTCTCGCTCGCGATGACTTCGCTCGCAGCGCCGCTTGGCGCGCATCCCGATCACGAAACGCCCAAGGAGGAGCCGGTCATTGAAACCGATGTCCCCCCTCAGCGCGGCAGCGATAACGACGCCAAGCCCTGGACAAGCCTGAAAGCGTTGGACGAAGAGGCGCGCTTTCACTTCGTGGTGGTTTCGGACCGCACTGGCAATCATCGGCCCGGCGTCTGGCAGGAGGCGATGGACAAGATCAATCTCGTCCAGCCAGCCTTTGTCGTCAGTGTTGGCGATCTGATTGAAGGCTATACCGAGGATCGTCGCCAGCTGGCCCGCGAATGGGACGAAGTGGATCGGATGATCAAGACGCTCGACGCGCCGTTCTTTTATGTCTCCGGCAATCATGATTATTCGAATGAGGTCATGGCGCAGGTTTGGGCTGAGCGTCTGGGCGCGAGCTATTATAGTTTCAAATACAAGGGCGCGTTGTTCGTCGTCTTGAACTCCGCTCTGTTCGACCGTGAGGGGATCGAAGGCTATGGCAAGCGCGGCGGCGACTGGGTGAAGGATCAGGCCGCGCAGCTTGCTTGGCTCGATGAGACCCTCAAGACCAATGAGGATGCTCGCTGGACGTTCATGTTCATGCACCGGCCCTATTGGCTCGAGAATTGGGTCAAGCCGCCGGTCGATCCAGAGACGGGCGAGCGGCCCAAACTGCCAGCCACCGGGCCGTGGGAGACGCACAAAATTCGTCCGCCCGAATGGGCCAAGGTTGAGGCTATGCTGGGCGATCGACCCTATACCTTCTTCGCCGGGCACGAGCATGTCTATGAGTACGATGAGACCCCCGGCGTTCCGCATCAGCATCGCATCCGCTTGGCTTCCACCGGGGGAGCGTCGGGTTTGCGCGGTGTCGATTATGGATCGTTTGATCACTTTGTCTGGGTGACCATGACCGATGATGGCCCGGTTATCGCCAACATGCTCTTGGAAGGCATCTTGCCCAAGGGTTTCGAGATGAAATACCGCCGCCCCTGGTTCGCGCCACGTGACCCGTCGGATGCGCAAGCGGAGCAGAGTGGGGAGTAACCCTGTCAAACAGAAAAAGGGCCGCCCGGTTTCCCGAGCGGCCCTAGTGTGTCGTAAAGAGCGGCTGGGATCAGCTGCTGTAATACATGTCGAACTCGACCGGGGCTGGTGTGGTTTCGAGGCGCAGTTGCTCTTCCCACTTCAGCTCGGCATAGGCTTCGATCTGGTCCACTGAGAAGACGTCGCCCTTCAGCAGGAATTCGTGGTCTTCCTCCAACGCTTCGAGCGCTTCGCGAAGCGAGCCTGCAACAGTAGGAACCTCGGCCAGTTCAGCTGGTGGCAGATCGTAGAGGTTCTTATCCATCGCTTCGCCCGGGTGGATCTTGTTCTCGATCCCATCAAGGCCCGCCATTAGCAGCGCTGAGAAGGCAAGGTATGGGTTTGCGATTGCATCCGGGAAACGGAATTCAACGCGCTTGGCTTTCTCGCCCGCGCCATAGGGAATGCGGCATGAAGCCGAACGGTTGCGCGCCGAGTAGGCAAGCAGAACCGGCGCCTCAAAGCCCGGCACCAGACGCTTGTAGCTGTTCGTTGTCGCGTTGGTGAAGGCGTTGACCGCCTTGGCATGCTTGATGACGCCGCCGATGTAATAGAGGCAGTTTTCCGAAAGGCCTGCATATTCATTGCCGGCAAAAGTCGGCTTGCCGTCTTTCCAGATCGACATGTGGCTGTGCATGCCTGAACCGTTATCGTCCTTGATCGGCTTGGGCATGAAAGTCGCGGTCTTTCCGTAAGCGTGAGCGACCTGCTGGACGACATACTTGTAGATCTGCACCTGGTCAGCCGCGCGGGTCAGCGAGCTGTAGGTGATGCCGAGTTCATGCTGAGCCGCCGCCACTTCGTGGTGGTGCTTGTCCATGTTGAGGCCCATCTCCATCATCGTCGCGACCATCTCGCCGCGGATGTCCATTGCGCTGTCGACTGGAGCGACGGGGAAATAGCCGCCCTTGGCGCGCGGACGGTGGGCCATGTTGCCCATCTCGTATTCCTTTCCGGAATTGGTCGGCAATTCGATGTCGTCGATGGCATAGCCTGAGCCAGCGTAGCCGTCTTCGAAGCGGACATCGTCGAACATGAAGAACTCAGGCTCTGGCCCGACATATACGGTGTCGCCAATGCCGGTTGAAGCGAGATAAGCCTCCGCGCGGGTTGCGGTGGAGCGCGGGTCACGCGCGTAAAGCTGGCCGTCCGAAGGCTCGACAATGTTGCAAAACAGGCTCAGCATCGGGGTCGCGCTGAACGGATCGATATAGGCGGCATCCATGTCCGGCTTCAGGATCATGTCTGACTCGTTGATCGCCTTCCAACCCTCGATCGAGGAGCCGTCGAACATCAGGCCATCTTCCAGCGCGTCTTCGTCCATGACGCTGGCTGCCATGGTGAGGTGCTGCCACTTACCTTTGGGATCGGTGAAGCGCAGATCGACCCATTCGATTTCCTCGTCCTTGATTTGTTTCAGGACGTCATTGACGGTAGCCATTTCGGTAGTGCCTCCAGTGTCTTTTTTGATTGGGTTGGATAGGTATTAACGGGTGGAGGGAGCGGATTACACCGCGTCCTCGTCTGTTTCGCCGGTCCGGATGCGGATAGCGGTATCGATAGTGGAAACGAAGATTTTGCCGTCGCCGATGCGCCCTGTTTGTGCCGCGTTGGCAATGGCTTCGACGACGCGCTGGGCCTGATCATCGGCGACCACGACTTCGAGCTTAACCTTGGGCAGGAAGTCCACAACATATTCTGCGCCGCGATAGAGTTCGGTGTGGCCTTTCTGCCGACCGAACCCCTTGGCTTCGAGCACGGTGATGCCGGAGACCCCGATTTCGTGAAGAGATTCCTTCACCTCGTCGAGTTTGAAGGGTTTGATGATCGCTTCGATCTTTTTCACGTAATTTCCGTTCCCGCCCGAGCCATGATGTTGTTCTATTCGACCAAGAATCGCAGTCCTAGTTGTCATATCGGGGTAGCGAACTCTTGGCGACGCGCAAGGATCATCCCGTCTGCCTAAGGAATTAGCAACATTGTGCGGTGCAGCGCAAGCTTGCTTGTCTGGGTGTGGAGTTTGCCTGTTTTTTAGGCAGGTCTCAGAGGCGCAAGCCAGTGGCTTCGGGCAGCCCGCACATGATGTTGAGGTTTTGGATCGCCGCGCCGCTCGCGCCTTTGCCGAGATTGTCGAGCCGGGCGATGAGGCGGCATTGGGTCCAATCATCATCGGCATAGATATAGAGGGTCATCCCGTCCCATGGCTCTTCACCTTCGCGGAGTAGGAATTCATCAACAAACCCAGAGCCTCTGCGCCATTCGAGGAGAGGCGATTTGGACGCCAATTTTGCCAGCTCATCCTCAAAATCGGTTGGTTCGCCGCAGCCCATCGCCTTAAACGGGATCGGAACATCGACGATCATCCCCCGAAGCGCAGGGATTACGCTAGGCGAAAAGACTGGCGCGTGCGTGAGGCCCGCATAAGTCTGCATTTCCGGTAGGTGCTTATGCCCCATGTTTAGACCATATGCCCGATAGGCGATGGCTGTATCGCTTTTGAATCGCTCGATCAGTGCGTTGCCGCCTCCGGAATAACCGCTCACAGCGTTCACTGAGTAGGGCCAGTCGGCTGGCAAAAACCCGGCGTTCACCAGCGGGGCGGCCAAGGCCAAGAAGCCCGTGGGATAGCATCCCGGATTGCTAACAAACTGCGCATTCGCGACCTTCTCATGCCCGATCAGCTCCGGAAAGCCATAGGTCCATCCCTCCGCCACGCGGTGCGCGCTTGAAGCGTCGATGATGCGCGTGTTCGAGCCTTCTGCCAGCTTCACCGCCTCGCGCGCGGCGTCGTCGGGGAGGCACAGGATCGCTACATCCGCCTCATGCAAAGCCTCGCGGCGCGCAGCTTCATCTTTGCGGTGCGCGTCGTCGAGCACGATCAGCTCGAACTCTTCGCGCGTGCGGAGCCGTTCGTGGATTTCAAGGCCGGTGGTTCCGGCCGCGCCGTCGATGAAAATGCGGGTGGTCATGGAGAAGGGCGTTTAGGCCTGTTCCGGTAACCGATCAATCCGCCCGATCAATCAGCCAGCGCGCTGGCTTTCATATAACCGCTCGGGCCTTCGGGGCCCAGGCATCCCCAGACCCAATTGCCTGCCACATCGAGCACTTCGATCACTGTGCCCGGCTCGAAATGAATCACAACCGGGCTGTCATCGCGAGTGGTTTCCATCACATCCACGCCCTCGGGTCCGACGGTTTTGTTCTGGGGGATCACATAATGCGCGGCGAGATGGGTGCCAGCGAGCGCCATATGCGCAAGGTCGCCGCGCAGAGGAAGCGTGCCGGGCGCAGGCTTCGCAACCGGACCCTTCAGCCCCAGATCACCGCTCGGAACGGTATACGTCATCGCATCGCCAGCAGCGCTGCCCATTCAATTCTTATCCCTATTCGCCCCCGGACAGGCATCGCCCGCAGATTACTGCATGCGCCCCGGCGCTTAGCGTCAAGACTTGCGCGCGGCAAGTTCGCTCAAGCACCGCTTACCCGGCATACCGATCTTTAACCATTTGCCATGCGGCTCTCAGGCCACAGCCTGCGCCGCCCTTGGGGCGTCCGGGCTTATGCGAGGGTCTCCAGGCGAAAGTATCGAAGTGCACCCAGTCAATCCCGTCGCCAACGAATTTGTCGAGGAACAGGCCCGCGACACTTGCACCGGCAAAGGGGTTGGAAGGCGCATTTGTCATGTCGGCAATGTCCGAGGCGAGATACTCGCGATAGGCCTCGGGCAGAGGCAGTCGCCATGGCTCATCGTCATGGGCGCGGCCTGCATCCACCATTGCCTGGGCCGTCTCGTCTCTGCGCGCCATCATCGCGGCATAGTCAGGCCCAAGCGCTACGCGCGCTGCGCCTGTGAGCGTTGCGAAGTCGATGATGAAATCGGGCTCTTCCTCGCTCGCGCGGGTCAGCGCATCGCCCAGGATCAGGCGTCCTTCAGCATCGGTGTTGTGAATTTCGACCGTAATGCCCTTGCGGCTGGTCAGCACATCGCCGGGCCGTAATGCCGATCCAGCAATCGCGTTTTCGACCGCTGGGACCAGCAGGTGAAGCTTCACCGGCAGGTTCGCTCCCATGATCAGGCCACCCAGCGCAATGGCGTGGGCCGCTCCGCCCATGTCCTTTTTCATCAGCCGCATGCCCGCCGAAGGCTTGATATCAAGACCACCGGAATCGAAGCACACCCCTTTGCCAATCACAGCGATTGTCGGCGCATCCTTCTTCGCGCGCGAGCCTTGCCACGTCAGATGCATCAGGCGCGGGGCGTGGTGGCGTGCGGCGGCCCGGCCGACGGCATGGACCATGGGATAGCCGGTTTCCAGTGCATCGCCCTTGGTCACTTCCAGCTTGGCCCCATAGGTCTTGGCCAAAGCCGCAAACTCATCCTCCAGCGCGGCGGGCCCCATGTCCTCTGCCGGCGTGTTGACAAGGTCGCGCACTTTCGCCTCGGCTAGAGCTTCGGCGAGCACGGCATCGATCCGCCCGACCTGTCCCGTCAAAAGGACGCGCGGACCGACTGGGGTCTCTTCTTCCTTGTAGCGGGTGAAGCGATATTGTGCGGTGAGCCAGCCGAACATCGCTGAGCCTGATTCTGCATCAACAAGGCGATAGGTGCCCGCAGGCAATCTCTCTGCCAAAGCGGCGAGGCAATAGCTGGTGAGAGCCACAGGGTTTTCAACGCCGCCCACGACGAAGAAGCCATCTCCATCGGGCACAATGCCAACCTGATTGGGCGCGCCCTCGAACCGTTGTGCGGAAAGGCTGGCGCGCTGGCCTGCGCTTAGTGTTTTCAGAAAACCTTCAAGCCCCGCCTTGATCACAAGATGAATCGGGGTTGCGTCCTGCCCGCGGTCCGGCTGGATTAAATCGGAAAAGTCAGTCATCCCGCGTGCATAATCACACTGATAGACTTGTCACGTCTGAATTCGTGACAGGGACTTTATGACAGAGAATTCGTGACAGGGAGGGTGAAGCGATGAAATGGATGGTAATGGCGGGTGTTTCGCTGGCCGTGATGGCGTGTTCTTCGCCTCAGGATGTCTCGGCAGGCATTGGTCTTGACGGATCGGACAAGGCTAAAGAGGCGTCGGCGACCGAGGATGAAACGCCTGTCGCTGGCGCCGACCCGCGGGTGATTGAGGTCAACGGCGAAGGACTGTCCTTTACCTATGAGTGGCCTGCCAAAGCTGCGCAAATTGAAGAACTCAACGCGCTTATGGAGGAAAAATCCGCCGCCGCGCTGGCCGAGTATCAGGGCTATGTCGCCGAGGGCATGGCCGACGCCAAGAAGTACGATTACCGCTTCAACCCCTACATGTTCGGCATGGGCTGGGAGCTTGCGGGTGAGGCCGAGGGTCTTCTCTCGCTCGCCGGAGCGAAGTCGACCTATACGGGCGGCGCGCATGGCAATGCATTTTACGAAGCGCTGGTTTGGGACAAGGCGGCCAAAGCGGTGCTTGCGACCAGTGACGTCTTTGCTTCGCCCGAAGCGCTCGATCTGGCTGTGCGTGAGCCCTACTGCACGAAGCTGAGCGAGATGCGCGCTGAACGGGTGGGCCGTGAGATGACGGCGGGCACCGATATCTTCGCAAGCTGCCCAGCGCTTTCGGAACTTGCCATCGTTCTGGTGTCGTCAGAGGCAGGCGGATTTGACCAGATCGACTTTGTCGCGGCGCCCTATGTTGCGGGCTCCTATGCCGAGGGCGAGTATTTGGTTGCGCTAACAGTGACCGATGCCGTGGTCGAAGCGGTGAAGCCCGAATATCGCGCTAACTTCACCACCGGGGGAAGCTGACCTTCGCAAACGAGTCGCAATTTTGCGACCCATTAGCTATATCGCGCTGCATGACCGAATATCAGCTCATCGAAAGCGATCAGACCGTCTATCGCGACGGCACGATCAAGCTCCACACGCAAGAGGGCTTTGAAGGAATGCGCGCAGCCGGGCGGCTGGCGGCGACGATCCTTGATGAGGTTGCTAACCTTGTGAAGCCGGGCGTGACGACCGAAAGCATCGACACCGCGATCCGGGAGATGATGCTGGATGGAGGCGCTGTTCCTGCAACGCTGGGCTATCGCGGTTACACGCACTCCTCGTGCATTTCTCTCAACCACGTCATCTGCCACGGTATTCCGGGGCCGAAAGTCTTGAAGGATGGCGACATCCTCAATGTTGATGTGACGCCGCTGCTTGACGGTTGGCATGGTGACACAAGCCGCATGTTCTATGCTGGCGAGCCTTCGATCAAAGCCAAGCGTTTGGTCGATGTCACGTATGAATGCCTGATGCTCGGCATCGAAGCGGCAGCGCAACCCGGCGCGCGGCTTGGCGATATCGGCGCGGCGATCGAAGCGCATGCCAAACAGTTCCGTTATGGCGTGGTGCGCGAATTTTGCGGACACGGTCTGGGCCGCCTGTTCCATGATGCACCCGAAGTGGTCCACGCAGCGCGTGCGGGCACCGGGCCGGAACTCAAGCGGGGAATGTTCTTCACCATCGAACCAATGATCAATCTCGGCAAACCCTGGGCGAAAGTGCTGGGCGACGGCTGGACTGCAGTGACTCGCGACAAATCGCTGAGCGCACAGTTCGAACACAGCCTTGCGATAACCGAGGACGGGGTGGAGATCTTCACCAAGAGCCCAACGGGCAAAGACAAGCCACCATATTGACTGTGATGTCTCCACTCCTGCGCGCTGTTGCGATTGTGATCGCCGTTAAGTTTGCGGTTTTCTTTGCCCTCTTGGCGACTGTGTTCGCGTTTCCGAACTTCGATTCACCCAACCAGAGTACAATTATCGAGATCCTAGCCGTAGGCGTGGCTATGTGGGATTATTCAGTAAATGTAGGGACTAAGCCTTCGAGAGGTTTTCTGGGGCGCTTTGGCCTGGGTGTTGTGCTGTCTGACTATGTGCTTCTGATCCCTGTTTCGATCATTGCCTTGATCGAGACTGGCCAGCCCTTCTCCATTGAAGGGCTCATCGCCGCGTTTGGTGGCGGAGAGATTGAGGTGGACATTCCTCTCCCATTTGTCGCCGTTCTCATAATCGGCACTTCGTTGATGACTTTCCTGTTCGCGTATTTCCTAGCGTGGGTAACGACCCGCAAACTGCCCGGACCTGACCACGAAGCATCCACCTTTGAGTAATTAGACGCGTCACGAGTATGGCCCCGTGAAAGCGGGTGCAAGTTCGATCCGTTTCGGCGAGCGGCTTTGTGGGTGGATCACTCCTGATGCACGTTGATACAAAGCCGCCAAGTTCAGCCACACACGCTTTTGGCGTGTCTTATCACGCCTGCCATTGCTCCAAATTATCGCCGTTACAACAGGATAGCGCCTGATAGCGGCACATAAATTACAACATGAACGTTTTATTATTGTTCTGTGATGTAATAATACTGCGCAAACAAGTGATTTTGTAAGCGGATTGAAATTTGATTCTGCCATTGGACCGGTGTCGGCGCCCCCTAATGGCCGGCCACTTTGCAGATACCCACCATTCCAATTGAGAGGTTTGATACCATGCTCAAGATCATCTCCTTCGCCCCGATTGCGCTCGGCCTTGCTGTTGCCAGCCCTGCTGGTGCCAAGAACGCTGAAGTCCAAATCGCCGTGTCCTACGCCGATCTCAATCTTTTGACCGAAGAAGGTCTGCGTGCTCTCGATCGCCGTCTTGCCAGCGCCGCAGAAAAACTTTGCGGTGGGCGTCCTGACGCTCGCAATCTGGCTGCCATGGCCAATTTTCGCGATTGCATGAAGACCACCAAGAATGCCTACGAGGCCCAGCGTCTTGCAGCTATCGAAGCAGCTGGCGAGCAGCGCGTTGCTGTCCTGTCAAACAAGCTCGGTCGTGTGGCTCAACGCTAAGCCAAGACTTATAAAGACTGCATCGGGCCGGGCTCTGCGCAAAATCAGGACCGGCCTGATTGCTTTGTTGGTCTGATGCGTGCCTGTTCCTGATGCGGCCTGACGCAGGTTGATACAAAGCCGCCAATTCCGACCACATTCGCACAGAGTTTTCAAACTATTGCTTCGCTTTTAGTTTAGACTGGCGAAGGATTGTTCGATGCTGACCAAAAGGCGAGGTTTATGGGCAGGAGCGCTGATCCTTTATGCGGTGTTCTGGATTTGGTACACTCCATGGGGCGGTCCGCTTACCGATGAAGAGGTCGATAATCATTTTGCCGCGATGATCGAGGAAGCCCGCGCCGCTGGTAGAGTGAGCGAGGCGGACCTTGCGCAAATGAGCGAAGGCGATCTTGGCCGTATTGAGGGCATGAAAGGCTTTCTGAAGAACGACAACGGTCGGTCCTTTGTGATGGTCAATCTGATCGATGAGATCGACGGATCGGTTGATTTGCCCGGTGGCGGCGTCGCTTCAACTTCCACGGACGCGCTCAAGAATTACAACGCCTATATGATACCGCGCCTTTTCTCACGCGCGAGCCACCCGATCTTTATCGGCAAAGGTGAGATTTCAACTTTCGTGCTGGGCAATTTGTCGAATGTCAGCGAGTGGGATCAGGTTGCTCTGGTGCGATATCGCAGCCGCAGAGACTTCATGCAGATCACTGGCAGTTTGGCATTTCGTGACAGCTTCGAATTCAAGGCAGCCGCTGTTCCTCGTTCCATCGCACAACCTGTGACTGTGCAATTCTGGATGTTCGATCTTCGCTTTGTGCTGGCGATTGGCATGCTGCTGGTGACAATGGCGGTTGATCTGTTCTGGCTGCGGCCCAAAACTCCTTATTAACGCTTTAACTATATCCTTGGAATCTTTCGGGGAGCCATCACCCTTTGCTTCCCGCGTGAGTGCAAAGGACGCTTTGGCTGTGTCGAAGGTGACGCTTACAATTTTGTGCACGGTGATCGGCCTGATCATCCTTGGCATGGTTCTCGAAGTTCCTGCTCTTTCGAATGGCGTCGGCGCGTTCATCGTTATTGCGCTTGTTTATTCCTTCGTGGTGGCCAAGCGCGAGGCTGGGCTCATGGCTTATGCCTTGCGTCATCAGAACAGCGTCGAGAATGAAACCCGGTTTAAGCAAGAGGTGATTGTGCCTGAATGGCTGCAAGTGCCCGAAAGCGAGATGCCCACATCGCCGCGCGCTACACAAACAACGTCAGCAGCACCGCAATCATCGCCCCAATAACCGCGATCGAGAATGCCAGCATTGCGGCGCTGAGCTGCGTAAAGCGTCCTAGAACCGCCCATTCATAGCCCAATGCAAGCACCACAGTCAGCGGCGGCTGAAGGCCAATCGCAACCTCTGGCGGCAGCGCCAGGACATCGGTCACACGCGCATAGACAGGCGTCATGAAAGCGAGCGTGCCGATCAGCATCGCCATGCGGTGAGCGTGCATATTGTGGCTGCGCGCAAAGTGGAGCGCTGCGAAATAGAGCGGCACAAAAGTCACAAAGGACGCGATGTTGACCACAGTGACTTCGGTGCGCCCGATTTCCTGGCCCAGATTGATCGAAATGATCATGCCGGACACCACAATTGCCGCGACCAAGGCTACGGATACGGTGCCCAGCCGCTTGTGAAGTCCCATTATCCCGCGCGCAGCGAGATAGGCTTGCGTCCCCAGCAGACTCATCCAGGCGATCATCGCGACCGCATGAAGCACAACCAGTGGCGTGTAGCGCGCAGCACGTTCGGGGTGGACGATAACCTTGATCGCAAAGGCTGCAATCGTGAAGGCCACCAGCGCCAAAGCGAAATGGCCCAGCAGCGCATTGGCTTGCCGCGCGTTCATGCGGGCTGGGCGCTGGGCGTCGAACAGGTTCTTCAGGATCGTGATCATGCGCCTTCAACGCACGGCGCGGATGGCGGCTCCCGCGGCAAAGGGGGCAAGGGCGACAAGGCCCAGACTGATGGCCGCGACAAAGCCAATGCTTGCCTGATCCTGCCGCGCCAGTGCGCCGGCGCCAAAGATCAGGATCGGCAGAGCGAGCGGGATCAGCAGCAAGCCAGACAGGGCCGCGCCTGCTCTCAGCGACGCGGTCAGCGCGGCGATAATCAGTCCAATCGCGGCAAGGCCCGGCGTGCCGGCGAGCAGGCCAATCAGGACCAAATGCAGGCTCGGCCCTTCCAATTGCAGCAAAGCAGCAGCAGGAAAGGCAGCGATGATCAGCGGCGGGCCAAAACTGATCCAATGCGCTAGCATGCGCACCGCCATCATCACTTCCTCGGTCACACCGCGCAGGCGCAACTGGTCAAAATGGCCAAGCTCGATATCGCGCGCGACCAATCGATCAAGCGGCAGGATCGCTGCAAGCAAGGCCGCGATCCAAACAACTCCGCCCCCGGTCCGGGCCAGAGTATTGACGTCCGGCCCCACGGCGAACGGATAAAGCATGGCCACGGCGACAAAGAAGATCACCGGCAAGGCTGCACCCGCGCCGCCCCCAGCATTGGCCCCTCCAGCGAACGGGAAGAACTGCGCGAGATCACGCTTGAGCAGCCGTGCGATCATGACAGCACCTCCGGCGGCACGACAAAATCCTCAATCGCCAGCGTTCTAAGGTCGGGCACAACAAGCGCCTGATGCGAGGCGATCAGCGCTATTCCGCCGCCCGCGCAATGCTGCGTGACCAGTTCGTCCACCAGCGCCTGCGATGCGGTGTCGAGGCCGGAAAGCGGCTCATCGAGCAGCCAGATATCCGCCTTCTGCCCCAGCAGCCGGGCAAGACCAGCGCGTTTGCGTTGTCCGGTCGACAGATAGCGCACGGGCACGTCCACCAGCTCACTCAACCGCAATCGCTCAAGCACGGCCATGCGATCGCTGCACCCATCCAGCGCAAACCAGAAATCAAGCGCTCCGCCCAGCGTCTGCTCCGGGTCCAGCCCGATCCGTTCATTGAGCAGTCCGACAGACCCTTCGCACAGCGCTTCGCCCGCATAGGGGTCTGACAATCCGGCAAGCGTGCGGATCAATGTCGTCTTGCCCGAACCATTCGCGCCGGTGACGTGGCACACCTCGCCCGCGCCCAATTCCAGCGAGAGCCGCCGGAACAGCAATCGGTCTCCGCGCCGGCAGGCGAGATCCTTTGCGCAAATTCGAGGAGCAGCAGAACCTTGCATCGCGACATGCGTTAGGGAAAAGCGTGACCTCTCACAACTCACCCGTCAGGAGCCTGATCCTTATGTCCACCGTCCCCGAGCTTTCCGATGAAGACCGTGCCCGCTTACTCGCCGACCATCCCGAGTGGGGACTGGTGCGCGATGGCAAGGCAATCATGCGGACTTTCCAGTTCGCAGATTTCTCAGAAGCCTGGGGCTTCATGAGCCGGGTCGCTCTTTTGGCAGATAGTCAGGACCACCATCCCGAATGGTTCAATGTCTATGCCAAGGTTGAGATTACGCTCACCACGCATGATGCGGGCGGTTTGTCGCAGCGCGATGCCAAGATGGCGCGCACGATTGATGCGCTGGTGAGCTGAACCTCTACCGCCCCAGCAGAGATGCGCTGGCACGATTGCGCTTACGAATGCGGCCCGGCATCCAGCGTTTGCCAAAGTTCAGCTGCTTGGCTGTCTTGCCCACGAGGTAATGCAGCCCATCACCATGCACCGCGTCCCATACTGTCTCTGCGACTTCAACCACCGGAGTGATCTCCAGCCCCGCGGCCTGAACGGCATTGCGTACAGGGACATTGGATTGGCGGTTGCCGGTTCCGTCCAGCAAGGGTGTGTCGATAAAGCTGGGGCAGATTGAGCTGCATTTTATGCCGTCCGGCGCCCACTCCGCATCGAGGCTTTCAGTCACCCCGCGCACGCCGAATTTGGTCGCGGAATAAACGCTCATGCCCGTCCCTCCGTTGATCCCGGCAGCGCTCGCGATATTGACCAGAGCCGAGCCCGGGGCAGTCTTTTTGAGATAGGGATAGGCCGCCTGTGCCCCATAGATAACACCGCGCAAATTGATGTCGAGGCAGCGGTCGATCTCTTCAACCTCAAGCTCTGCCAGCGCGCCGCCAGTGCCGATCCCGGCGTTGTTGACCATCGCATCGATCCGGCCCCCAGCTGCGGTTGAGAACGATTCAAGCGCCAAATCCCATGCCGCGCGGTCGCGCACGTCGAGCTTGTGCGAATATTTGAACCCGCCGGGGATGAGGCCCAGCGTGTCATGCATGCCCTGCTCGTTGATATCAGCGACACCGACAAACCAGCCGCGTTCACCAAAGTGGATCGCGACTTCGCGGCCAATGCCAGACCCGCCACCAGTGATGAAGATGGAGCGCTTGGGTGCCTCGCTCATGCCGTTTCTCTCCCATTAGGTTTCATTTGTGATACCTAATAGGAGAGGGCGGCTAGGTTGTCATTCCCCTTTGTCGGCGTCTTCCAGTGCATCCTCAAGCCCGGCGACATGTTTCGCGCCCTCCAAGACTTGAGCCGTGCTTGCCGCCAGAGTGTCACCAATCGGCTCGCTGCGCCCGCCAATGCAGGAGGCAAGAAAGTTCTCCGCAATAGCCGTGTAAGCGATATTGTTCACCGGCCTTGCGAAGCCGTGCCCTTCATCGGGGTAGAGCACATAGGTTACCGGAATTTCGGCCTCTTTCATCGCGCTCACGATCTGGTCGCTCTCAGACTGCTTGACGCGCGGATCGTTCGCGCCCTGTAGGATGAGGAGCGGCTTGGTGATTGCGCCTGCTTTGTAGAGCGGGCTGGCCGCTTTGAGCTTTGCGAGGCCTTCAGGGGTTGAGGGATCGCCCATCCTTTCGTGAAATGTCTTCACCAGCGGCGCCCAATATGGCGGGATAGTCTCCAGCAGCGTTTCCAGGTTGGAAGGGCCGACAATGTCGATCCCGCAGGCAAACACGTCTGGCGTAAAGGCCAGGCCCGCCAATGTCGCATAGCCGCCATAGGAACCACCCATGATCGCCACCTGATCGCGCGTGGTGAGCCCTTGCTCGACCGCCCAATTGACCGCGTCAATCAGGTCATCATGCATAGCGAGGCCCCATTGCTTGTTTGCTGCATTGAGGAAGGTCTTGCCAAACCCGGTTGAGCCGCGGAAGTTCACTTGCAGCACGCCATAGCCGCGATTGGCAAGCCATTGGACAGTGCTGGAAAAGCCATAACCATCGCGGGCCCACGGCCCGCCATGCACCAGCAGGACCATGGGGATGGGATGCGCGGTGCGCTCGCTTACCTCGGCATCGCTGCCGGGCGGCAGAGTTAGATAAGAGGGCAAGGTCAGGCCATCGCGCGCAGTGATTTCGACCGGGTGCAGAGGCCGCAGAGGTGCGCCTTCCAACTCTGGCCGAGTGACGTAAAACTCAGTGAGCGTCTCGGCATCGCGATCATAGATGAAGGTGCGCGCCGGAGCGGTCATGGGGTCATTGCCGATAATCCAAGTCCGATCATCATCGGTGCGGCTGGTAATCCCGAACTCGCCTTCAAGCCGCTTATCCAGCCATTCGAATGCAGCGCCGATATCGGGATCAAGCGCTTTCCATTCGTTGCGAAGGTAATTCACCGAATAAGCGAGGACCAGGCCTGTTTTCGTGTCTCGGATCGTGCCGCCAATGTCCGCCTTGTCATCCTGAGCAATCAGGGTTCTCTCGCCTGTCGCGGTGTCCTGCTCATAGAGCGCGGCAGTGTCCCGCCCGCGGCTGTCGAGCCAATAGAGGATCGATCCATCGGTCGTATAGCCCGCCGGGGTGGTCGTCAGCGAATCTTCCATCGCTGTGCTTTCGAACGGCTGCTCTTCAACCACGCCATCGACGAAATTGAAGTAGTCTGTTCCCCCTTCCTCATTCTGGCGCATCGCCATGCGCAAGGTCAGGCTGTCATCCGCTTCGAAGCCGGCAAAGCCATTGTTCTCATAGACCAGCGATAGCTTTCCGGTGGTGAGATTAAGCATGTGCACGTCATGGAATTGCGGATCGCGGTTGTTGAGTCCGACAAGCAGCCTGTCCTTCATCGTCTCGGAAGATGCTACAATCTGCACGCGCGTATTCTCAAACGGGGTGAGCGTCGTTTCTTCACCCGTTTTGATATCGACCTTGTAGAGCAGGAAATTTTCATCGCCGCCCTTGTCCTGGATATAGCCGAGAGCTGAGCCATCGGGCAGCCAGAAGTGGCTCGGGATCGGGCGGTCGGTCGCTGAGGTCATTGCCTTGGCTGCGCTCACATCGTCACGCGGCGCCATCCAGATGTTGAGCACGCCATCCTTGGGCGCAAGCCAGCTGAGAAATTTGCCGTCAGGGCTCAGTCGCCCTTGCGAGCGCGTCGGATTGCCGAACAGGTGATCGCGCGGGATCAAGGCAAATGTGTCGAGGGCGCTCGTCGAACTGGCGGTCATGGTCTCTCCCGATAATTGTTCACCGGTGAGCTAAGTATCGAAACCGGAAAATGAAACCCGGCGCCTTGATCTTTCGTCTAATGCGCGGCTGGGGGTTCAGGTGTCCAGCGTTCGGATGATTGCGCAAACCAACGCGCCCAAACATACTTCCATGGGATCAGCACCAGAAGAATTACCACGCCAACGCATTCGAAGAACAACGTCTCAATGCTGTCGGTCCAACGGTCATACAAAGCTGCGGGCAGGGCGATGAGAAGCATCCAAAGCGCTTTCCATAACAGTTCGAACATCAGCACGGGCAGCAGATCGAGCGGGTAACGCATTCCAAAAAGGGAAAGGATAACAAGCGCGGCCATCATCGCTTTGGCCACACCCGTCATCGTCGCCAATTCCGCTGCTTCAAACAGCAATTGCTGCCAGACGAAGCTGCTAAGCCCAAGAACAATCAAGAGATAGACCACCCGCAAGGCGACCACGCGCCAATACGCTACTGCTGGCAAGTTGGATTGGGGCGTTGGCATTGGGCGCTCCTGTGACTGGTCGGACTTATTGTATTATATCAGCAATACACTAACGGTCAAACACTCAAAGCGCCGGGTTTGCATAATAATGCCAGGTGAAGATCGCCATGGGGCCGCGGTGGGGGGACCATTGCTCTCCCAGCGCGCGGCATTCCTTCTCCTTGGGGCGTTCGTCCAGTTCCAACAGGCGCTTCACGCCCTCTTGCACGGCCAGATCACCGGCGGGCCAGATATCCGCGCGCCCTTCTGCAAAAAGCAGATAGATTTCCGCTGACCAGCGCCCGATCCCCTTTATCTGTGTGAGCTGGGCGATGGCCTCCTCATCATCCGATGGCATGGCATCGAAATCGAGCGCCCCCGCTTCCACCAATTCGCACAAGGAGCGCGCATAGCCCTGCTTCTGACGCGACAGGCCACAGGCACGCAAAGTGTCAAAGTCGCGCTCGAGCACGCAGGCAGCGGTGAAGTCTGCGCCAAGTTCAGCCTCCAGCTTGTTCCACATCGAACTGGCGGCGGCGACAGAGACTTGTTGGCCAACGATGGTGCGCAGTAACGTCTTGTAGCCGCGTGCGCGCAGTCGGGGTTCGGGATAGCCGACACGCTCCAATTGCTCGGCAATGCGCGGGTCGCTGTCAGCCAGCGCGTCCAAGCCGGTCTCTATCCTATCGGCCGTCAGCCCCATGATCACATCCTAGTTGCCACTTGCAACGGAACCTCCTAGCACCGCCGCTGTTTGATCGATAGCGCAGAGCTTGCGCTCAACCTAACCTGTGAGGAAGACACTGCCCATGCCCAAGCTGACTGTCACCAACCGCGCCGGCGAAACCAGCGATATTGAGGTCGAAACCGGCCTGACCGTGATGGAAGCAATCCGCGATAATGGCTTTGACGAGCTGCTCGCGCTGTGCGGCGGATGCTGCTCTTGCGCGACGTGCCATATCTATGTCGACGATGCGGCTGGCGGCGAACTGCCGAAGATGAGCGATGACGAAGATGACCTTCTGGAATCCTCTGATCACCGCAATGAAAATTCGCGCCTGGCCTGCCAGGTTCCTTTCACCGCCGAACTCGACGGTATGAAAGTGACTATCAGCCCCGAAGATTAATCTTGTTTGCGGGTCGCGGGGGTAGCGATTATCTCCCGGCCCATGAACATCACAAAGCCTATCGGCGATACGCTCGCCCTTATCGGTAACACCCCGCTTGTGCGCCTTGAAGGACCAAGCGAAGCCGCCGGATGTGACATCTGGGGCAAGTGCGAATTCGCCAATCCCGGTGCCAGCGTAAAGGATCGCGCGGCGCTCTACATGATCCGCGATGCAGAAGAGCGCGGCGAGCTCAAGCCGGGCGGCACCGTGATAGAGGGAACGGCGGGCAATACCGGCATCGGCATCGCGCTGGTTGCCAATGCACTGGGGTACAAGACGATCATCGTCATGCCCGACAACCAATCGAAGGAGAAGATGGACACTCTGCGTGCTTTGGGTGCGCAGCTCGTCCTCGTCCCACCCACCAAGTATGCCGATCCCGCGCACTTCCAGCATGTCTCGCGCCGCATGGCCGAAGAGACCGCGGGCGCGATCTGGGCCGGGCAGTTTGACAATGTGGCCAATCGCAAAGCGCATATCGAAGGCACCGCGCCCGAATTGTGGGAGCAGACCGACGGCACGATTGACGGCTTTACCTGCGCGGCGGGAACCGGCGGTACGATTGCAGGCGTGGGACTGGGTCTGAAAGAGAAGAACCCTGATATCCGCATCGCTCTCACTGATCCACATGGCGCGGCGCTTTACAATTATTATGCGCATGGGGAGCTGAAATCGGAAGGCTCCTCGGTTGCCGAAGGGATCGGGCAGGGCCGCATCACCGCCAACCTTGAAGGGGCTGTGATTGATACTCAGTTCCGCGTCTCGGACGAGGAGGGGCTTGTCTGGGTGCGCCGCCTGCTGCGTGAAGAGGGGCTATGCCTTGGCCTGTCCAGCGGCATCAATGTTGCGGGCGCGATCGAACTGGGTAGGCAATTGGTCGCTGAAGGCTTTGAGAATCCTCAGGTTGCCACCATCCTGTGCGACACCGGCTTCCGCTATCTTTCGACCCTTTACAACGCTAAGTGGCTAAAATCGAAGGGCCTGCCGGTGTTCGATTGGCTGGAACCTGTCGGCGAGGGCTGATAAGCTGTGGCGCATTATGGCCGCGCGTGATCTCTTTGGACGATTGGGGGACAAGGTTCCCGGAGCATTTGGCGCGGATGAAAATGATCCGCCCGCTGATGCACCGCTGGGCGGGACAAGGGCCGAAGCGCTCCAGCGTCTTCAGGTCGGCTTGACCGGGCTTTGCTCCATGATCCTTGTCATCGGGGTTGCGAGCATTGTTGGTGGTCAAGCTGATATCGCGGAGGAATCCGCGGTGCCTGATGCGGCGCCGACGACCGAGCCTACGGCGGCGGCACCGCAGCGCGATCCGCTGGCAGATGCAGGCGTGGTGCCTGACATTCCGGCTGAGCCAGAGGCGGTGGAGACGGACACTCCCGATGATGCGATTGTAACCGACGAAGACGGCGCCGTAACAGTACCAGACACGCTGCCAACAGAGCCACAAGAGCCCCTTAATGAGCGTTAAGCGCCTATGGGTCGCGGGTCTTGTCGTGCTCGGACTGGTGATCGGTGGAGGCGCTTGGGCCATCCGTGAAAGCAGCAAGGTCTGTTGCGCGCCTGACATGGCGTCGGCGGGGCCGCGTATGCAATTGGGGCTGATGACGGGACTGCCGCTTTACTGGCCGCTTGAAGCGAGCTTTGAACAGATCGCGCAGAATGATTTTGAGACGCCGTGGTTTCGCACTCTCACTGAGCCGCATTATGAGCTTTTGCCGCTCGACACGCTGTCACCAATACCGGCACTCGACCCTTCTGCTGCGCCTGGTAATCCGATGGAGGGCATTGAGAGCTTTGCCCTGATCCAGCCGCGCGGCCTTGCGCCGTCAGACAACGTTGCGCTTGACGAATGGGTGCGTGCGGGCGGACGGCTCTTGCTGGTTCTCGATCCGCAATTGTCGGGCCATTACGAATTGCCGCTTGGCCATCCACGGTTTCCGAGCGTCACGGCATTCATCCCCCCGGTGGTGGAGCGTTGGGGTCTGGCGATCCAGTATGACGGCGAACAGAGCGAGGAGCTTGCCTTCGCTGCTTTGCCCGATGCGGAGCTGCCCGTGCATCTGTATGGCGAGATTGTCGCCCTTGATGGTACCGAGAGCGACTGCCGCCTGGATGTGTCGCGCGCGCTGGCACAATGCGATGTTGGAGAGGGGCGGGTGACGGTTCTCGCTGATGCTGCCGTGTTCGAACATCATGATCTGGCTGGCGAAGAAGGAGAGCTTCTTAGCGCTTTGATGTCATTTGCTTTTTCGGATCCTGAGTTGTGATCGCGCGCATCGGTACAGGCCATTTCCAGCACTTTGGGGAAATAGCGGGACAGATTTGGGATTTCTCGGCTCAAAGCGAATCCAGAGACGGGATCAAGGGGGATTCGCTGGGATTTTCTGGGGTTTGGCTCGGGAAATTACGGGATTCACTTGGGTGGAGGAGTGGAATTCCAGCGAGTCAGAGGCCTAAAAATGCAGTAAATAGAGATGTTTATCAAAGCATCCCCTAATTTCCCTAATTTATCCCTTTAATCCCCATTCATTCCCCGATATTAAATCGGTCCATCAAGCATGCCCTTTGTGTTTCGCGCCGCTCTCTCGATTGGCGCGCCGCTCGCGCTCACGTGCGGGACGGCGCCGGAGAAGCTGTGTCTGCGGAGCGCCTGCTTTGCGGGGGAGGGCCATGCCTGATCGCAAGGATCGTTCGCGGGGACCGATCCGATTGGAGGAAGGGGTTCGGCACTCGTGTCGGCATTTGGAGGATATAGCGGTCAAGCCTATTCGCCTGCGGGCGATAAGGGCCGCTTTGTCCTGCCTCCTGACTTTCGCAACGGCATCAAGCTAGCCAGCGGCGGCATCAAGACGCTGTGCATCGGGCGTCACCACATGTGGAAAGACGGCTGGGAATGCCTTGTCGGCTTTGGCGTCAATTACGAAGCGCAGCTGGAAGAGGAGCTGGTCCGCCAGCAGAATGTCGCCGCGCAGATCGGTAAAGAGATCGATATCGAGCGTCGCCGCTTAAGCCTGTTCAGCTTCCGTAAAATCCCTTTCGACGACAGCGGGCGCTTCATCATGCCGGAATCCCTGCGTAAACGCGCGGGGATCGAAAGCGGTCTGTTCTTTAACGGCATGGGTACGACTTTCACCATCTGGGCGCCGGAGACGCTCGCCAAGCTGGGCGATGAATTCGACGATATCCTGATGGATTGCGAGGACGCCATGGCTGAGGCTGAGGCGAAATCGCGAAAGCGGGGTGGGTGATGGCTCAGCCCCATATCCCGGT
Organism: Pseudomonadota bacterium; assembly: GCA_039822745.1. Lineage (GTDB taxonomy): Bacteria > Pseudomonadota > Alphaproteobacteria > Sphingomonadales > Sphingomonadaceae > Erythrobacter. The sequence goes on from JBCBMN010000002.1 coordinate 48,295, forward strand.
TCTGCTTGATGAAGTGGTCGCGGCGGTCGCACCTGCGCCCGGCAAGTCCATTGCTGACGGCACCTTTGGTGCCGGCGGCTACACGCTTGCGCTGCTATCGGGCGGTGCGCGGGTCTATGCGTTTGACCGCGATCCCAGCGCAATCCGGAATGGCGCGGAGCTGTTCGCGGCGCATGACGGCATGCTCTCGCTGCACGAACGGCGTTTTTCCGAGATGGCCGACGAGCTGAGCGCATTGGGCGTCCCGTCGCTCGATGCGGTGGTGCTCGATATTGGCGTATCCTCGATGCAGCTCGATCAGGGCGAGCGCGGCTTCAGCTTCCAGCAGGATGGCCCGCTCGACATGCGGATGAGCGGTTACGGCGAAAGCGCCGCAGACTTCCTCAACACCGCCGATGAAGCGGCGATTGCCGATGTGCTGTATGAATATGGCGAGGAACGCCAATCGCGCCGCGTTGCGCGGGCGATTGTCTCTGCGCGCCCGCTGGAGACGACGGGCGATCTTGCGCGTGTTGTTCGCAAGGCGCTGGGCCATCGCCCGCATGACAAGAAAGACCCTGCCACAAGGACCTTCCAGGCGGTTCGCATCCATGTGAATAACGAATTGGGAGAACTGCGCGCAGGGCTTGCCGCGGCAGAAGCGCTGCTGCGTGAAGGCGGCGTTCTGGCGGTTGTCTCGTTCCACAGCCTTGAGGATCGGATTGTGAAGCGCTTCCTGCGTGAGGCCTCAGGCGCAGGCCGCGCAGTCTCGCGCCATTTGCCGGGTGAAATTCCCGGCCCCGCACCGACCTTTACGTCGCTTTCGAAGGCCATCCGCCCAACCGAGGCTGAGATCGCGCGCAATCCGCGCTCGCGCTCGTCGGTCCTGCGCCATGCAGTGCGCACTGCCGCTCCTGCCCGCCCATTTGATGAAAGGACGCACTCATGATGATGACTGCCAACCGTCTGCGCCAAATCGGCTGGGGCGTTGTTCTGGGTATATGCGTTGTCAGCTTCGCGATCCTGAGCCTGACGGTCCACGCCGCGCGCAATGAGGTGCTCTTGGCGGATATCAAGATCGTCGAACTCAAGAAGAAGCAGCAGCGGCTCGAAACCGAATTTCAGGCCCGCGCGAGCCAACACCAGCTGGCAGCGTGGAATCGGGTGGATCTGGGGTATTCGGCGCCGCGCGCGGATCAGTATGTCGATAGCCGCAAACAGCTCGCATCCTATGGTCAAGATGTAAGGCCAGGCGGGCCTTCTCCAATTCGCGTGGCCCGCGCCGATGGCGCTCGCGATGCTGCGCAACCGCGCAAGATGGTCTCGCCGGTTTCGGGCCAGCCGATCACGCTGGCTTCGGCTGACCTGCCGCAAAGCGCAGGCGGAGCCTTTACCGAAGCCTTTGGCGACTTTCTGATTGAAGCTTCACCCATCCGTGAAGCCAAAGCGCAGGGAAGCACCGTTCTGGTGGCAGAGGCTGCTGAATGACATCAGGCGCGCGTGCCATTGGGTCTGAACAGCCGAGCCTGTTCGACGTCGTACCCGATCTGATCGGAACGAGGGCGCGCGCCCCTAAACCCCACCATAAGCCAGCTTCCCGCTCCAGCCAGCCGCACAAGGTGCGCCAGCCGCGTCCGGCGCGCCATTATGCGGCGCGTGAGACGCTGCTCCAGATGCGTGACCGGGTTCTGCTCAACGCGCGCCAGCGTGTCTTTGGATTGGTGCTGGCCTTTGTTGCGCTAGCACTGGTGGCGATGGTACAGATTGTCTGGCTCAGCGTTCAGGGCTCCGGCCCGTCAAACCGCCCGAGTGTCGCATCGCTGGTCCCGAAGCGCGGAGAGATTACCGATCGCAACGGCACGCCGCTCGCCCGCGCGCACCCCTCGCTGTCGCTGTTCTTTTATCCTGATGCAATGGACGATGGGGGCTCCCCACTGGTCCGCCCCCCTTCAGAGGTGGCGGCGAAGCTCAAGGGCATCTTCCCGCACATCGATCAGGCCGAGGTGGAGGCCAAACTGGCCGCCGGCGAAGCGACCACGCTTATCCCGAACATCCTTCCCGAACAGGCCAATGCGGTCTGGGCGCTGGGCGAAGTCGCCGTACAAACGCCGCCAGACCAGGAGCGCCACTATCCCCAAGGGCGGCTTGGCGCGCACATTTTGGGCCGCTATATCGGTGCGAAGGACTCACGCGATTTCGGCATAGAGAATGCGCTCAACGATCACCTGACGGGTGAGGCGACCCGAGGCCAGCCGGTAGAGTTGTCCATCGATGTGCGGGTTCAGGGTGCGCTCGAAGATGAAATGGGCCGCGGCATGCGGCTGGCTCAGGCACAGGGAGCCGCAGGTGTCGTGCTCGATGTCGATACGGGTGAGGTGCTGGCGATGGCCTCTCTGCCTGATTTCGATCCCAACCGCATTTCGGAAGAGGACGCGGAAAACACGCTCAACCGTGTCACCTATCGCCGCGAGGAACTGGGATCGGTCTTCAAGCCGATTACCGTGGCCGCAGCGATTGATGCAGGGCTTATCACCAATCTTTCCAAGCGGTGGGACGCAACCCCCGTCGAAACGCCGGGGCGCACCTATTACGATTATGAGGACAAGGGTAAGGTCCTCAACATTCCTCAAGCGCTCGCCTATTCGTCCAACACGGTGACGATGCGGGTCGCAGAGCAGCTCGGGTCGGCCCGCCTGCGCCGATCACTGATGGATCTGGGTATGCACCTTCCGCCCGAAATCGAGATTCACGAGCGCGGTGAGCCGCTCTGGCCAAAGCTTGAGCCCGATGGCGAATGGAGCGAGATCACGACCATGACGGTTGGCTTTGGCCACGGCTTCAATGTGACACCGCTGCACCTTGCGAATGCCTATGCCGCCATGGTGAATGGCGGCATCTTCCGGCCTGCAACGCTGATGAAGGTGGAGCCCGGGATGGCTGATCCGGGCAAGCGCGTGTTCAAGGCATCGACCTCGCAAAAGATGCGTCAGCTGCTGCGGATGGTGACTAAATACGGCACGGGGCAGAACGCCAATGCCGAAGGTTTCCGCGTGGGCGGCAAGACGGGCTCTGCCGAAAAGTGGGTTGGCACGCACTATTCCAAGACGAAGATCATCAGCACCTTTGCTGCGGCCTTCCCGATGGATCGCCCGCGTTATGTGGTGGTGGTGTCGCTCGACGAGCCGCGTATCACCAAGGCGATGGCGGGGCGCACCGCATACTTCAACACCGCGCCGATTGTTGGCAATCTGATCCGTCGGACGGGTCCGATGTTGGGCGTGCGGCCGGACAATAATCGCGTCGTTGACCTGAGCGATCTCGACCGTCTGATGAAGGTGGGCCAATGAAGCTTGGCGCGCTCGCACAACGCATCGGGGTCGACCTTGCACTCGCTGAACCGGTGAGCGTGACCGGCTTTGCGATTGATCACCGCAAGGTCGCACCCGGCACTGTCTTTGGCGCGTTTCGGGGTGAGCGGTTCAACGCCGAGGACTTCATTCCCGCTGCCATCGAAGCCGGAGCCGTCGCCGTAGTCGCGCGCGATGAGGCCGTCGTTGAGGGCGCGGTACATATTGCCAGCCCTGAGCCGCGCCAGACTTTTGCTCAGCTTGCCGCCGGGTTCTTTACGCCTGTGCCTGAGACAATCGTCGCCGTTACCGGCACCAATGGCAAAACCTCCACAGCCGAGATGACCCGCCAGATCTGGCGCATGTCTGGCGAGCGTGCCGCCAGCATCGGCACGCTGGGCGTAACAACGCCTGATGGTAGCATCTCCACCGGACTGACCACGCCCGACATTGTCACCTTCCTTAGCAATATGAGCGGGCTTGCGCGTGAAGGCGTGACGCATGTCGCTTATGAAGCCTCCAGCCATGGCCTCTCGCAATTTCGTAATGAAGGTCTGACTGTGACTGCCGGAGCCTTCACCAATTTCAGCCGTGACCACCTCGATTATCACGGCACGATGGAGGACTATTTCGCAGCCAAGATGCGCCTGTTTGACCAGGTGCTTGCCCCCGGGGCAGTTGCTGTCATCCATGTTGACGCCGCGCCCAGTGAGTGGACAGCCAAGGCTATCGCCTATGCCGACAAGCGCGGGCTTGATGTGCGCACCGTGGGCGAAGGCGGGGACTACCTTCGCCTGATCGGACGCGAGGCGAGCCAGTTGGGCCAGTCGCTCACGATTGAACACGCAGGCGAGACCCGGAGCGTCAAATTGCCGCTGATCGGAGCATACCAGATCGCGAATGCGCTGACCTCTGCTGCTCTGGCTCTCTCGACCGGCGCGACGACATCGCAGGTCTTTGATGCCATGGGTCGATTGCAGCCTGTGCGTGGACGGTTGGAGCGGGCCTGCCTCACCCCTGCAGGCGCCCCGGTCTATGTAGATTATGCTCATACGCCTGACGCGCTGGAAGCGGCGATCGCGGCTTTGCGCCCGCATGTTGATGAAGCGTCTTGCGGCGAGCTTATCGTCGTATTCGGAGCTGGCGGAGATCGCGACACAGGCAAGCGCGCGCCGATGGGTGAGGTCGCGGCTCGTTCGGCAGATCAGATAATCATCACCGACGACAATCCTCGCGGGGAAAACCCTGCCACTATTCGCGAAGCCGTGCTTTCAGGCACCGCTGGAGCCAGCCATGCGCGAGCCATCGAGGGACGGCGCGAAGCCATCGCAGCTGCGCTGGGTCAGGCAGGCAAGAAAGACATTATCCTCATCGCCGGCAAGGGCCATGAGCAAGGACAGATTATCGGTTCAGGAGACACAATGCAGGTTCTGCCATTTGACGATGTAGAGGTCGCGCGCGAATGCGCAGCGCAGCTTGCCAAAGGAAGCGCTGCATGAGCGCGGCTTTCGCCAAACCGCACAAGCTATTGCGCGCGTGGCCGACCTCAGGGCCGACCTCAGGGCCGATCGCTGCGCGCGATGCCTTGCCGCTCGCGCTGTGGGATTCTGCTGCCATCGCTGCCGCCACCGGAGGCGCGGCGAGCCAGGATTTTCAGGCTGCAGGCGTTGAAATGGACAGCCGCGATGTGAAGCCGGGCGATCTGTTCGTGGCGCTCAAGGGCGAGGCTATGGACGGCCACCGCTTCCTTCCCAAGGCGTTTGAGAACGGCGCTGTGGCGGCGATCACGGACCGCCCGGTCGATTACCCGCATGTGCTGGTTGCCGATACCACGGCGGCACTTCACGCTCTGGCTGATGCCGCGCGCACCCGCAGTGCGGCGGTCCGCATCGGGGTGACAGGCTCGGTCGGCAAGACGGGTGTCAAAGAAGCGATCTTCAACGCTCTCGACCGCGCCAGCCGCGGCAGCGCGCATCGCTCAGTACGCAGCTATAACAACCATGTCGGCGTCCCGCTAAGTCTGGCGCGCATGCCTGCCCGCTCGCGCTTTGGCGTGTTCGAGATGGGCATGAACCACGAAGGCGAGATTGCGCCGCTTGCCGACCACGTCCGCCCCAATGTCGCGGTGATCACCACCATTGCGCCGGCTCATATCGAAAACCTCGGCAGCATTGAGGCGATTGCGGATGAGAAGGCACAAATCTTCAAAGGGCTGACTGAAGGCGGCACAGCGATCATCCCCGCTGACTTGCCGGAAACCGAGCGCCTGATCGGCCATGCGCAAAGGCTGGGGGTCAACATCGTCACATTTGGACGCAGCGATAAAGCAGATGTGAGGCTGCTCGATGCGATCCCCGCTCCGCATGGCGGTTCGCTTATCACCGCTGATATGGGCGAGCAGCGTCTGTGCTACACGATTGCGGAGCCGGGCGAGCATTGGGTCACCAATTCGCTTGCGGTGATGGCGGCGGTGCGCGCAGGCGGCGGCGATTTGGCCAGCGCCGGGCTGGCTCTTGCGGAGATGGGCGGTCTCAAAGGGCGCGGCGCGCGCCATCAGATTGCGGTTGCCGGTGGCAAGGCGCTGCTGATCGATGAAAGTTACAACGCCAACCCTGCGTCAATGCGCGCCACTCTGCGGGTGCTGGGCCAGACACCGGCACATCGCCGCGTCGCCATTCTGGGCGCGATGAAGGAACTGGGTGACTTCTCGGACCGCTTCCACGCGCAGCTTTCCCAGCCGCTCATCGATGCCAAAATCGACTATGCGATCCTCGTTGGCGATGAAATGCGCGCGCTGGCGGCAGAATTGGGGAATTTGCCTAAGGATTCGCTTGGCAACGCTCTCAGCTTCGCGCATTGCGCAGGGCCTGACGAGGCGATTGCGGCGCTCTTCGAGTTTTCTCTCACCCACGGCGATGCGGTCCTTGTAAAGGGATCCAACTCGGTTGGCCTCGGCACGCTGGTTTCACACTTTACAAGCGCCACCGGATAAGGCGCGCCGAGGGATCTGACATGCTCTACCTGCTTGCGGAATGGATGGAATTTGAAGGGATCTTCAATCTGGTGCGCTACCAGACCTTCCGCGCGGGTGCGACGCTGCTGACCGCGCTGTTTATCGGCCTGATCATCGGGCCGAAATTCATCAGCCTGCTGCGCGTGCGCCAGGGTAAGGGCCAGCCGATCCGTGAGGACGGCCCGCAAAGCCACCTCGCCAAGCGCGGAACGCCGACCATGGGCGGACTCATGATCCTGATCTCGCTGACACTGTCGCTGATGCTCTGGATGAATCTGAGCAATCCGTTTGTCTGGGCTTGTCTCGCTGTCACGATTGGCTTTGGCCTCATCGGTTTCCTCGACGATTATGACAAGGTCACCAAGAACTCGCACAAGGGTGTGTCTGGCCGGGTCCGGTTGCTGATGGAGTTCGCGGTCGCAGGCGTGGCTAGCTACATTATAGTCAGCCAGATCAACACCAATCTCTATATCCCGTTCTTTTCGGGCGTCTCGATCCCGATGAGCTATGGCTATTATGTCTTCGCCGCCTTTGTGATGGTGGGCGCCGGGAATGCCGTGAACCTCACCGATGGGCTGGATGGTTTGGCGATCATGCCGGTGATCATCGCCAGCGGCACCTTTGCTATTATCGCCTACCTTGTGGGTCGCCCTGATTTCTCCGAATATCTCGGCATCCCGCATGTGCCCGGGGCCGGAGAGCTTGCGATCTTCTGTGCAGCGATCATGGGCGGGGGCCTTGCCTTCCTGTGGTTCAACGCGCCTCCTGCGGCGGTCTTTATGGGTGACACTGGCTCGCTCGCTCTGGGCGGAGCGCTGGGCGCCATCGCTGTCGCTTCGCATCACGAAGTCGTCCTCGCCATCGTTGGCGGTCTGTTCGTTGCCGAAGCGCTGAGCGTCATCATTCAGGTTTTCTGGTTCAAGCGGACCGGCAAGCGCGTCTTCCGTATGGCCCCGATCCACCACCACTTTGAACAACTGGGCTGGAGCGAGAGCAAGGTCGTGATCCGTTTCTGGATCATTGCGATCGTCCTCGCGCTGGCCGGATTGGCGACGTTGAAGCTCAGATGATCACCTCAAGCGCCTTTGCCGGAAAACGCTATGCCGTGCTGGGCCTTGCCCGCTCTGGCGCAGCGGCGGTGGAGACGCTGCTGGCCAGCGGAGCCGAGGTGACTGCGTGGGATCGTCAGGATATCGCGCGCGCTCACTTCGAAGGGCGCTGTGAACTGGCCGATCCGCTCGAGATGGACCTGACGGGGTTCGATGGTCTGGTTGTGTCCCCGGGAGTGCCGCTCAACACTCACCCGATCACTGAACACGCGGCGAAATTCGGCGTGCGCATCATCGGTGATATTGAGCTGTTCGCGCAGGCGCGTGATGATCTGCTCCCGCACAAGGTTGTCGGCGTTACCGGCACGAACGGCAAATCGACCACGGTCGCCTTGATCCATCACATCCTGCGAATGGCCGGCGTGCCCAGCGTTCTGGGCGGCAATATTGGCGAACCGATACTGGCGCAGGAACCGCTGGCCCCAAGCGAACATGGCGTAGGCGTCTATGTGCTGGAGCTTTCCAGCTATCAGATCGATCTGACCTATGACCTTGATTGTGATGCAGCGGCTCTGACCAATATCACGCCTGATCACCTTGATCGTTATGATGGCTTTGCCGCCTATGCCGCATCGAAAGCCCGGCTGTTCGAAATGCAGTCGGCGCGCAATCTTGCTGTGTTCGGATCACTGGAGGCACCTTCCTCAGGCATCTTTAAGGCCGAGCAGGGGCGCCGCGTCGAGGGGCGTGCTATGGCGGCGGATCTGGACCGGCTTGCGCCGCTGCAAGGCCAATGGCCCACGCTGCAAGGGCCACACAATCTGGAGAATGTCGCGGTAGCCGTCGCGCTGGTTGAAGAACTTGGCATCAAGGAAGCGCAATGGCGTCATGCCTTGCCGCGCTTCCGCAATCTACCGCATCGTATGGAGGTTGTCTGCGTCGATAAGGGCGTGACCTTCATCAATGACAGCAAGGCAACCAACACCGCCTCGACTGCGCCTGCGCTCGCCGCCTATCCGCCCTCTGATCAAGGACCGCGCGTGCATTGGATCGTTGGCGGCCTCGCAAAGGAAGACGGGCTGGGTGAGTGCGAGGCGCAGCTTGGCTGCGTTGCTGCCGCTTACACGGTGGGTGAGGCGGGCCCGCGCTTTGCCGAACTACTCGATGGCAAGGTCGCTACGGTTGAACGCTGTGAGTTGATCTCCGAAGCCGTCCGCCGCGCTCAAGAAGCGGCAAAGCCCGGCGACATCGTTCTTTTCTCGCCAGCCTGCGCGAGCTTTGACCAATTCCGCGACTTTGAAAAGCGCGGCGATCACTTCCGACAATTGGTCGGCGTATTGGCTGAGTGCGAGGCGGATTGTTCTCCTGCCGGACCTTTGAAGGATATCGCTGCATAATGGCCTCGCGTTCTCCCGTCATTGGCGGCGCTGCTGCATCCTCTGCATACGCGGCACCTGTGCCCGCCCGCCGGGGGTGGCCGGAAAAGCTGCGCGTCTGGTGGAGTGAGGTTGACCGCGTTCTGCTGGCGCTGATCGTGGGTTTGATGGCGGTTGGATGCGTGGCTGTCCTTGCTGCATCTCCAGCCAGTGCAGACCAGCTCTCTACCTCTTCGGTGACGGTTGACCCGTTCAAGTTCTTGAAGCGTCACGTTTTATTCTTGGCGCTTGGATTTGCAGGAATGATCGGGGTTTCCTTCCTGCCACGCGATCGCGCCCGCCAACTGGGCATTCTGAGCGCGCTTATCATGTTTGCGCTGCTTATGCTCGTGCCGCTGATCGGAATGGAGAAGAAGGGGGCAACCCGCTGGCTTTATGTCGGTATGAGCTTGCAGCCGAGCGAGTTTCTGAAGCCGGGCTTTGCCATTGCCTTGGCCTGGGTTCTAAGCTGGCGCATGAAGGATCCCAACTTGCCTGTGCTGTGGCTGGTGACTGGGATGACACTGGCGATTGGATCGCTGCTGATGTTGCAGCCCAATCTGGGGGAGACGCTGTTGTTTGTGGGGACATGGTTTGTCCTGATCTATCTTTCCGGCGTTTCCATGTGGTGGATCGGAGGCATGATCGGTGCTGTCCCTGCAATTGGTACACTCGTTTACTTTACCTATGAAAACGGTCGCAATCGCATTGACGATTTCCTCTTTGGCGGAACGGCCTTCGATCAGGTCGACCTTGCCAATCGCACGCTTCTAAACGGGGGCTGGAGTGGCAATGGCCTGTGGCTGGGTACCAAGAAATTCAACCTGCCAGAGGCGCACACAGACTACATCTTTTCGGTCATTGGCGAGGAGTTTGGCCTGTTCATCTGCGCTGCAGTAGTGATCTTGTATCTAGCTGTCATTGCAAGGGTGTTGGTGCGTCAGGCGGATGAGGACGACATGTTCGCATTGCTAGCTGGCGCGGGGCTGATTGCGCAGTTCGGGGGGCAGGCTTTCATCAATATGGCGGTCAACCTGAAGCTTGCACCTGCCACCGGGACCACATTGCCACTTATCAGCTATGGTGGCTCTTCGATGCTGGCGATCTGCTTCACCCTTGGGCTATTGCTGGCGATCACCCGACGCAATCCATATCTTGATCGCGACGCGCCGGGCATTCGGTTCCTATTTGAGCGCAAGGAGAGCGCGGCATGAACAGCCAGAACCCGCAAACAGTGCCTTCCGGGGCAAGCCGCCACTTTGTACTCGCAGCAGGAGGAACGGGCGGACACTTGATCCCGGCCTTTGCGCTAGCGACCGAGTTGGAGGCCCGCGGGCATCACGTAGCTCTGATCACGGATGAGCGCGGCGCCAACATTCCGGGCAAGCCGGACAGCGTGCCAGCGCACGTCTTGCCGGCAGGGCGCTTTGGCAAGAACCCGCTCAAATGGCCTTCGGGCATCAGCGCGGTTCTGGAAGGGCGCAGCATGGCAATGCGCCTGTTTGAAACTTTTGAGCCAAGCGCAGTGATCGGCTTTGGCGGCTATCCTGCTTTGCCCGCTTTGCTGGGTGCGCTGTCTGCGAAAATCCCGAGTGTGCTGCACGAACAGAACGCGGTGCTGGGCCGAGTGAACCGGTTGCTCGCGGGCCGTGTTGACGCAATCGCTACCTCGTATCCGGATGTTGAGCGGCTCAAGCCAAAATTCGCGGACAAGACCCATCTGGTCGGCAACCCGGTGCGCGAGGAAGTGCTGGCGCTGCGTGATCAGGACTTTCCGGCTCTCACGGAAGAGAGCTTGCTGCGCGTCCTCATTACCGGTGGTTCACAGGGTGCAAGTGTGCTTTCGCAAGTCGTGCCTGATGGCCTTGCCATGCTGCCGCCGCCCTTGCGCAATCGCTTGCAGATCACCCAGCAATGCCGCCCTGAAGACCTTGACGGTGTAAGGGAACGCTACACGCAGCACGATATCCCGGCCGAATTGGGCACGTATTTCGAAGATATGCACGAACGCCTTGCCGACACGCATCTTTTCATTGGCCGGGCTGGCGCTTCCACCATTGCTGAGCTTACCGCTGTCGGGCGTCCCGCCATCCTGATTCCGCTGCCGATTGCGACCGATGATCATCAAGCGGCCAACACGCGCGAGATTGCGAAGGCGGGTGGAGCGCGCATGATCAGGCAGGACAATTTCGGTCCCAAAGAACTCGCCAAACAAATTCAGGCCATGGCGCAAAAGCCGGAAAGCCTCGCTAACGCCGCACATGGCGCGTGGAATTGCGGTCGCCCCAATGCGGCCAAGGATCTTGCCGACCTGGTTGAGACGCTAGGCGGGATTGATCTGATGGACGTGATCAGGGTGGGCGAGGCTGCCCCGCGCGCCGCTCAGACTGCCGCCGCGCCCAAGCCTGCCGCACGCGACGCTCACCTTCCTGATGAGGAGGACACCGGAGCGCAATGAAGGGCGTGGGAACCGATATTGGCACCATTCACTTTGTCGGCATTGGCGGCATCGGCATGTCTGGCATTGCCGAAGTCATGCATAACCTTGGCTACAAAGTGCAGGGCTCTGACATCGCCGAAGGTGCCAGCGTAGAGCGCCTGCGAGGGCGAGGCATTGCGGTCCATATCGGCCATGCCAAGGAAAACGTGGACGGCGTGGCCGTCGTCGTGACGTCAACAGCGGTGCGGCGGACCAATCCTGAAGTTGTCGCCGCGCTCGAAAACCGCATTCCGGTGGTGCGCCGCGCCGAAATGCTCGCCGAGTTGATGCGGCTGAAATCCACTGTCGCGGTTGCAGGCACGCATGGCAAGACAACAACAACCAGCATGATCGCCGCTCTGCTCGATAAAGGCGATGTCGATCCCACCGTCATCAATGGCGGGATTATCGAGCAATATGGCTCCAATGCGCGGCTGGGCGACAGCGATTGGATGGTGGTCGAAGCCGATGAGAGCGATGGAAGTTTCCTGCGCCTTGATGGCACGATTGCGGTCGTCACCAATATCGATCCGGAACACTTGGATCACTATGGCGACTTCGAGGGCGTGAAGAAGGCGTTTCTGGAGTTCATCCAGAACGTGCCCTTTTACGGCGCGGCCATCCTTTGCGTTGATCACCCCGAGGTTCAGGCGGTGATCGGGGAAGTGCGTGACCGCAAGGTGGTCACTTACGGTTTCTCGCTTCAGGCTGACATTTGTGGGGTCAATGTTCGCGCGATCGATGGCGGCAACACATTCGATGTGATGGTTCGCCAGCGCGGCCCCAAAGATCATCGTGAAGACCGCCGGATCGAAGGCGTGCACCTGCCGATGCCGGGCCGCCATAATGTCCAGAATGCACTCGCCGCGATTGCTGTGGCGATTGAAATGGGTTGTTCGGATGAAGTGATCCGCGGCG
>JBCBMN010000003.1:0-59770 GCA_039822745.1 Pseudomonadota bacterium
GATGGGCCGCTTCGGAGCCTCCGAGCTGGCTGGGCACACTGTAGCGCTCAACATCGCCGCCTTCGCGTTTCAGGTGCCCTTCGGTGTCGGTCAGGCCGCGACCATTAGGGTCGGCTATTTCTACGGGGCTCGAGACAGGCAAAGCATGGCGCAGGCAGGCTGGGTCGCCATTGTCCTAGGCACAGGTTTCATGGTCCTGACGGCAAGTGCGATGATCTTTGCGCCCTATTTGCTCCTGTCAGTCTACCTTGATCCTTACGCGCCCAAGAACGCTGCATTGGTCGGCTTTGCCTTGCAGTATCTGGTCTGGGCTGCGGCGTTCCAGATCGTCGATGGCATGCAGGCGGTCTCGCTCGGCTCGCTCAGAGGGTTGCAGGATACGCGCGTTCCGATGTGGATCGCTGTGTTCAGCTATTGGGTTCCAGGCTTTGGCCTTGCCATCGGGCTTGGCTTCTACACCCCGCTTGAAGGGATCGGCGTTTGGATCGGGCTGGCGACCGGCTTATTGTTTGCTGCAGTGCTTCTCACGTGGCGATGGACACGGCGCGAGGCGCTTGGCCTGACAGCCCGCGCCGCATGATCTGCAATGCGGCGGACTGAAAAAAATTTCGTTCCGCCAGCTTGACACCGATCGCCAGCACAACCAAATGCGCGCCGCTGGCACTCTCATAGGGAGAGTGCCAAGAGGCACAATAACCCATTCAAGAGAGGTCATACCAAAATGGCATTTCGTCCACTGCACGACCGCGTTCTGGTCCGTCGTATTGAAGCCGACACCAAGACCGCCGGTGGCATCATCATCCCCGATTCCGCACAGGAAAAGCCCAGCGAAGGCGAAATCGTCGCCGCGGGTGAAGGCGCCCGCGACGACAGCGGTGAGCGTATCGCTCTCGACGTCAAAGTCGGCGACCGCGTCCTGTTCGGCAAGTGGGGCGGCACCGAAGTCAAGATCGACGGCGAAGACCTGCTGATCATGAAGGAAAGCGACATCATGGGCATTCTCGGCTGATCCAGCCGCCTCTAGCTTTCTTCAAAACTCATAAAATTCAGGAGAATATCCAATGTCTGCCAAGGACGTGAAATTCGGCCGCGATGCCCGCGAAGGCATCCTTACCGGCGTCGATACGCTCGCCAACGCTGTCAAAGTGACGCTCGGCCCGAAAGGCCGTAACGTCGTTATCGACAAGGCTTTCGGCGCACCGCGCATCACCAAGGACGGCGTCACCGTCGCCAAGGAAATCGAGCTTAAGGACAAGTTCGAAAACATGGGCGCACAGATGCTGCGCGAAGTCGCCAGCAAGGCCAACGACGCTGCCGGTGACGGCACCACCACCGCGACCGTCCTCGCGCAATCCATCGTCACCGAAGGCATGAAGTCGGTTGCTGCTGGCATGAACCCGATGGATCTGAAGCGCGGCATCGATCTCGCCGTTGCCAAGGTGACCGAGAATCTCAAAGGCCGTTCCAAGGAAGTTGCAGGGTCAGGCGAAGTCGCCCAGGTCGGCATCATCTCCGCCAATGGCGACACTGAAGTCGGTGAGAAGATCGCTGAAGCCATGGAGAAGGTCGGCAAAGAAGGCGTCATCACCGTTGAGGAAGCCAAGGGCCTCGAATTCGAGCTCGACGTTGTCGAAGGCATGCAGTTCGATCGCGGCTATCTCTCGCCTTACTTCATCACCAACCCGGACAAGATGACGGTTGAACTCGAAAACCCGTACATCCTGATCCACGAGAAGAAGCTGTCGAACCTGCAGTCAATGCTGCCGGTCCTCGAAGCGGCGATGCAGTCGGGCCGTCCGCTTCTCATCATCGCAGAAGACATCGAAGGCGAAGCGCTCGCGACCCTCGTCGTGAACAAGCTGCGCGGTGGCCTGAAGGTCGCTGCGGTCAAGGCGCCTGGTTTCGGCGATCGTCGCAAGGCTATGCTGCAGGACATCGCCATCCTCACCACCGGTGAAATGGTCAGCGAAGATCTGGGCATCAAGCTTGAGAACGTCACGCTCGGCATGCTGGGTGAAGCCAAGCGCGTAACCATCGACAAGGACAACACCACCATCGTTGATGGCGCGGGCTCGGCTGACGACATCAAGGCGCGCGTCGCTGAAATCCGCACGCAGATGGAAAACACCACCAGCGACTACGACAAGGAAAAGCTGCAAGAGCGCCTTGCCAAGCTCGCCGGCGGCGTTGCCGTGATCAAGGTTGGCGGTGCGACCGAGGTTGAAGTGAAAGAGCGCAAGGACCGTGTCGATGACGCTCTGCATGCAACCCGCGCCGCTGTCGAAGAAGGCATCGTCCCCGGCGGTGGTACGGCGCTGCTGTACTCGACGAAGTCGCTCGAAGGCCTCGAAGGAGCGAATGACGATCAGACCCGCGGTGTCGACATCGTTCGCCGGGCACTGCAGGCTCCGGTCCGTCAGATCGCCGAAAACGCCGGTCACGATGGCGCGGTTGTCGCAGGCAAGCTGATCGACGGCAACGACGAAGCTCTCGGCTTCAACGCGGCCACCGACACTTACGAAGATCTCGCCAAGGCTGGCGTGATCGACCCGACCAAGGTTGTGCGCACTGCCCTGCAGGACGCCGCTTCGGTTGCTGGTCTGCTGATCACCACGGAAGCCGCGATTGTCGACCTGCCGGAAGACAAGTCCGCAGCGCCTGCAATGCCCGACATGGGCGGCATGGGCGGCGGCATGGGCTTCTAAGCAAGCCCACGCGCTTCAAAACGCACAAAACGCCCCGTCGGACTTCGGTTCGGCGGGGCTTTTTTGTGCTAGTTCTATCTAGTCGAACCCTCGCGCTGGGAGATCAGCAGTGCGCTGGATCCAGTTGAGCGGCGAATACTCCGCAGCGCCATCACACACATGAAGCGTATAGGCGTGGCGAGCTTTATCCGATCGGTTGGGCGGGCTGTAATGCGGCAGCAGGCCGTGGAAGAGCACCAGGCTGCCAGCCTTCACTTCAAGAGGCGCAGCAGAGCCATCGCCGGGCCAAGGCGCATCCGAAAGCATGTCCATGGTGACAGCACCATCGCGCAGGATAAACCGCTGTCGCAGCGGAGTGTCGATCCCCTCCTTGCTCACCCATATGCAGCCGTTTTCAAGGGTGGCATCGTCGATGGCGAACCAAAAGGTCAGTACCGATATGGGAGTGGAATAAAAGAAAGTCGCGTCTTGGTGCCAGTTGATCTCGCCGCCGATGCGCGGTTGTTTGAAGATATACATCGACTGCCAGATCCTGGGATCGCTTTGACCCAGTTGGCGTGCGATTTCGCCGCAGCGCGGATCGCGTGAAAAACGATCAAACGCCGGGTCGAGATCGTGCATGGCGTGGCCGATCTTGTTGATCGACAGCGCTTTGGCCTGCGCCAATTCTCCCGCCTCGTCGAAGGCTTCTTCCTCAAAAAAACAGCGCACCTTGTCGCCGGAGGTCAGGAAGTAATCGTCGCGCGTTTTCTCGTGATCGCGGGTGGTGAAGATTGAACGGTGGTTTTCGGCGTCGAAGCCGTCGACAATGCTTGCGGCTGCGGCGCGTAGATCGGCGCGTTCAGCCTGAGGTTTGAATCCTTCGACGACGCAATAGCCGTGCTTGCGAAACTGCTGCAGGTGATCGTCTGTCAGCATAAGTGCGTGTTTGTCTCCGAAAACGACAGCGGCGGCCCCGTTGCCGAGAGCCGCCGCCATTTGGCTCAAGAGTGCATCAACCGCCCTTACGGCTGGCCTCTGCGGCCTCGATCACCTCTTCGTCCCACGTCACCTGCGTCTGGGTCTGCGGGTTGAAGCGGGTGTTGGCGTAGCTGGCCGCTTCGGCTGCTTCGATCTCAGCCTTGTTCAGGAATTCGCTCTCTTCCAGAGCGAAGACATCAATGCCGCGCGTGATCTCGGTGCCGTAAATGCGACCGTTGTACCAGTAGGACGACCAATAGCCGCCCACGACCATCTGGTCGGTGTCGATGGGACCACGATCGAAGAACGCAATCTCAACCGGGTTGGCGCTGTCGGTGAAGTCCATCACGCTGATACCGCCCTGATACCAGCTCTGCACAAAGATATCGCGGCCCGGCACTGGAATGATCGAGCCGTTATGCGCGACGCAGTTTTCCATGTCGGTCTGCGGCCCAGGCATCTTGTAGTGGCTGCGGAATTCTAGCTTGCCTTCGACAATGTCGTAGATTGCATTAGCCCCCCAATCCATCGGGTCAGAAGCCTTGCAACGCGGACGACCGCCGCCGCCCCATTCATCGGTGAAGATCACCTTGGTGCCATCATTGTTGAAAGTGGCCGAGTGCCAGTAGGCAAAGCCTTTGTCGAACACGGCATCGGTGCGGACCGGATTATAGGGGTCAGAGATGTCCATCAGGATGCCATTGCCCGAGCAAGCCCCTGCCGCGATGTTGAGGCTGGGGAAGACGGTGATGTCATGGCACTGATTGGTCTGGCGCGTGTTCTGCGTGCCTTCGCCACTCTCGCCGCCCTTCCACAGACCGGCGATCTCGCCGGTTTCTGGATCAGCAAAGACGCGCGGGCTGCTTACAATGCGCGACTTGGAAGGGTCAGCCAGCGGGATTTCGATCACATCAATGCTGAACAATGCCGTGCGGCTGTCGGATGCGCTACCGATGCAGCGCTCCAGCTCTTCCTGCTTGCGAATGCGCGAGGTGCCCGAATTGTAGACGATGATCTTCTCGTCATCGTGGCTCACAATCGAATGCGTGTGACTGCCCCGACAAGTCTGAACCTGGCCGACCTGACGCACAGCGGTGAGGTCTGAAATGTCAAACACGCGAAGGCCCCGGAAACGCTCTTCCGAGACATCGCCTTCGACGCCCTGAAGGCCACAATCGACACGGCCACGGGTCTGCTCAACACTCATCACAAGAATATCGCCCACGACCGAGACGTCGCCCTGACCGCCCGGACACACGACAGAACTCATCAAAGCAGGAACGCCGTCTTCGCCAAGTTTGTAGATGTTGAAGCCATGATAATTGCCCGCGACCATGATGTCGTCAAAGAAGGCCATATCGGTGTTGGCAAAGTCGAGCAGCGGGGACCGCTCGGCATATTGCGTCAGGCTTTCTTCCTCTTCGCGCTTGGGTTTTTCGGTTCCTTCGGCATAGGCGCTGACCGCCTCAACCGCGTCTTCGACAGTCTCGGTTGTCTCTTCGCCTTCTACCGTTTCTTCGACTTCCTCTGGCTCATCCTGGGGGATGGCAGGGCGCAGATCAGCCGGATTATCGGGATTGAAAAAGCCTGCCGGTTTGCCAAGGCTCACCACTTTGCGCAGGTTCATGATCGCCTCACCCGCATCGGCAAAGCCCGGTGTCAGACCGGCGCGCGGATCGGTCGAGAGGTCTGCGAGCAGGTTGGTCATCTGGTCGATCTCGGCCCGCTGGTCATTTTCGATGTCGCTCACAAACTGGAACAGCACCGGATCAGCGGCACTGCCGGGCTGGCCGAGCAGATCATCAACCATGGTGATCGCGCCTTCATGGTGGGCAATCATCAGGGTCAGGAACAGACGATCAAAGTCGACCCCTTCGAGCGTCGCGAGTTCGGCCATCTGCTCAGGCGTGGCCATCCCCGCCATGCTCGAATGATCCATCATGGCATGCTTCGAGTGGTCCATCTTTGAGTGGTCCATGCCCTCCATCATGCCGACCATCACGGTCTTCTCGCCGCGCTCGGACAACCAGTCGTTCATGAACTCGATCTCGTCCGCCTGGCTCGATTCGATGCGGCCTCCGATGGCGACGAGTTCCTCGCGATTGGTCCGGTCCTTGATCAGGCGAGCCATTTCGACCGCTTGCTGGTGGTGCCCGATCATACCCTGCATGAAGGCAACATCGGCTTGAGTGTAGCTGGAGCTAGCAAGCTTGCTCGCCTCTTCGGCGGTCAGCGTTTTGCTTTCCTGCCCCGGCGCGCCTGGCTGCACAATGGGCGCAGCTTGCGCGAGAGCAACGCTCGAAGTTCCCAGCAGCAAGGCCGAGAACGTCAGGCGTGCAACGATCACAGGATTAGAATCGGACATTAATTTCCCCATTTTCAAAAAAACTTGGCGCGCAAAGTGCCGCTGTTCACACTCCAGTCAAGGGCGCTGTGGCACCTTAGTCGAATTGCTGGCCGGGAACATTGTTCCTTCAAGCCACGTATTGAGGGTGCGGCAGCTCGCGCAGAACACCGCCTACGGCTATCTACGTATCGCCTTGAGAGCAATCCGGTCGCTCGCAGCGCACAACTGATCGCAACCGGCGGCATGTGTGCTTGCCGCGATGAATCGAGGGCGATTAGCATCGCCAATTAAGCTTGTGCTAACCCAAGTGAGAGAAACTTTTGCCTATGTTTCGCAACCGCTGGTTCCTTTCCTGTGCAGCCGCACTTGCCATTGTCTCCGTGCCTGCCGGTGCTGACGAGACGAGCACAGATGAGGATTTTGCAGCAAGCTTTGACAGCGCATTCGGCACCGAAATGCGCACGCCGACAACGTTTCAGGCGATCTATGCGACCAGCTTTGAACAGCAGATTGCCGATTTGGCCGATGGGTCAAAGGGGCGCATTGGCGTCTATGCGATCGATCTTGAGACCGGCGAAGAAATCACTGTGTTGAGTGAGATGCGGTTTCCCATGGCTTCGACCAGCAAGGTAGCCGTTGCCGCGACCTTCCTGGCTGGCGTGGATGAAGGCAAATACAGCCTGACAAGCGAATATCCGCTGATGATCCGGTTGCGTTCCAAAAAGTTCTCCAGCGAACGCGCTCCGGTGAAAGAGGGCAAGTATCTCCCCGCCTACGAACTTATAGATTTGATGATCTCGAAGAGCTGCAACAGCTGCACCGATGCGCTGCTGAAAGTGGTCGGTGGTCCTGAAGCGGTGAACAAATGGATGCGCGAAGAGGCCGAGATTAAGGAATTCGAACTGTCACGAGACATCGCGACACTGGTGCGTGATGACGGTGAATTCGATCCCGTCGAATGGATAGATCCGCGCGATTCCGCAACACCGCGCGCCATGGGCAAACTGCTTGCCGGATTGTACCAAGGCGAATGGCTGAGCGAGGAAAGCCGCCAAGTCCTTTTTGCGGCCCTGGGCGAGACCACAACGGGTCGTCGGCGGATGAATGCAGCGCTTCCCGTGGAGGCAGCATTGGCCCACAAGACGGGCACGCTCAGCCGCACGGCAAGTGATATCGGGATTTTCCGCTTGGCCGACGGACGCGCCATTGCTGCGGCGATCTATGTAACTGGGCAAAGCGCCAACCTGATCGACGAATCACGCAACAAGCGCGCTGCACGCAAGCGCCGCGATGAGCGGATCGCTGCGATCACTCGTGCGCTTTACACTGGCTTTTCTGCCAAGGCAGGACTGCTGGATGATCCGACAAGCGGATGGGTCAGCGCACCGCCTGCCCCGGCAACCGGCGGCTGATCGGACAGCCAGATAGCGCAAAAGAAAAGGCGGCGCTCTTCAGCACCGCCCTTTCCCGAAAACTCGCCCCGTAGGGCTGAAGTTTGGCGAATTACTCGCCAGCAACCATTTCCTTGGCGTCGTCAGCGGCTTCGCTGACAGCGTCAGCTGCATCTTCAGCAACTTCGGTTGCGCCTTCGACAGCACCTTCAACAGCTTCGCCGGTTGCTTCGGCAGCGCCTTCAACAGCTTCACCGGTAGCTTCAGCAGCTTCACCAGCCATTTCGCCAGCAGCTTCAGCGTTGGCTTCTACGTCAGCAGCCATTGCATCGACAGTTTCACCGGCTTGTTCAGCGGTTTCCGAGCAAGCAGCGAGGCCAAGAGCCGAAGTGGCGATTGCAGCAGCAAGAACGATCTTACGCATAATATGAAATCCTTGTTCAACGAGTGAATGTGCACAGAAATCGCTTCGGATTGACTGTGCGAAGCCGGATTTGTGACCCCCGACTCCTACCCCTTCAATAATGGCCGAAATGTGGCAAATCAAGCTGCACAAAACTCAATTGGGCGCATTTCGCCACGAAATGGCCACAATTTACCAAAATTTACACCCGGTGTCTTTGCTGTCGATGGACCGATTGGGCGCGGGCAAAGCGACTATCACCCCAGCGCCCGCAGTGCTAGCACACAGCCATGTCCGAAAAGCAGCATCTCTACCTCGTTGACGGTTCTTCATACATCTTCCGCGCATACCATCGGCTGCCGCCGCTTACCAATCCGGAAGGGACACCCGTTGGTGCAGTTTATGGCTACACAACCATGCTGTGGAAGCTGGCCGACGACCTCGATCGGGCCGAAGGACCAACCCATCTGGCGGTCATCCTCGACAAGGATTCCAAGAGTTTTCGCAACGACATTTACCCGGAATACAAAGCCAACCGGCCCGAACCTCCGGAAGATCTTCGGCCGCAATTCCCGTTGATCCGAGATGCAACTCGCGCCTTCAGCCTGCCGTGTATCGAGGAACAGGGGTTGGAGGCGGATGACCTCATCGCCTCCTATGCCCGCGAAGCTCAGCGACAGGGCTGGGATGTCACCATCGTCTCGTCAGACAAGGACCTGATGCAATTGGTAGGCGAATTGGATGGTGCACGTATCGACATGCTCGACACGATGAAATCGGCGCGCATTTACATCCCCGAAGTGGAAGAAAAGTTCGGCGTGCAGCCCGAGCTGGTCGGCGATGTGCTGGCCCTGATGGGGGACAGTGTCGATAACATTCCCGGCATTTACGGGGTCGGCCCCAAGACTGCGTCCAAACTGATCGCCGAACACGGTTCGCTCACCGCCGCGCTCGATCAAGCGCCGGACATGAAGAAATCCAAGCTCAAGGAACGCCTTATCGAAGGCCGCGCGGATGCCGAGATGAGCCGCGTTCTTGTCACTTTGAAAGAGGACTGCGACCTTCCGGTTCCCATCGAGGAGATGAAACTGGCCTCCATCCCGGAGGAGCCACTTGCTGAGTTTCTGCAAACGCATGGGTTTACCTCGTTGCTCAAACGGCTTGGAGCCGGTTCAGGCAGCCCGGAGCGCGCAAACAATCTGCACCCGGCCAAGGCAGACATGGCCGGTGATGCGGGCACAGCTGAGGGCGCGCGCCAGCCACTGCCCGAAATGCCAGCCGTGGATCGCAGCGCCTACAAGACCGTTCAGGACATGGCGAATCTGGAGGATTGGATCGCCCGCGCGACCGCCGCGCGGCTGGCTGCGGTCGATACCGAGACCTCTTCGCTTGATGCGATGCAGGCCGAACTGGTGGGGGTAAGCCTTGCGCTTGGTCCCAACGATGCGTGCTATATTCCGCTTGCGCATGGTGGCACCGACCTGCTGGCCGAGAAGCCGGAGCAGATTGATCGCGACGCGGCTCTGGCAGCGCTGAAACCGATGCTCGAAAGCGATGCTGTCCTTAAGGTCTTCCAGAACGGGAAATACGATCTCAACGTGCTGGCACGTTATGGCGTGGACGTGCACCCGATCGAAGACACGATGGTGATGAGCTTTGACCTCGATGCCGGGCGTGGCGAGGGTATGGGTGGCGGTCACGGGATGGACGAGCTATCCGAGCGGCACCTCGGCCATACCCCGCTCGCCTTCAAGGATGTGTGCGGCACAGGCAAGAAAGCGATCCCGTTTGGTGAAGTGCCGCTTGACCGGGCCACAGAATACGCCGCCGAAGACGCCGATGTAACCTTGCGGCTCTATCGCATGCTCAAGCCCCGCTTGTCCGAGGAGGGCGGGACCAAGATTTACGAGCGGGTCGATCGCCCGCTGATCCCGGTTGTCGCCGCGATGGAGCGCGAAGGCATCAAGGTAGACCGCGCGCAACTGGCCAAGCTTTCCGAGGAATTCGCCACCACCACGGCTGGTCTGGAAAAGGAAATCCACGCGATTGCTGGTGAGGAATTCGCGGTCGGCAGCCCCAAACAGCTCGGTGAGGTGCTGTTCGACAAAATGGGCTTCAAGGGCAGCAAGAAGGGCAAGAGCGGCGCCTATTCGACAGATCAATCGACCCTCGAAAAGCTCAGCAGCGATCCCGAGGCCGCTGCCATTACCAAGAAGGTGCTAGAGTGGCGGCACCTCTCCAAGTTGAAATCAACCTATACCGACGCGCTTCAAGGGCAGATCAATCCAAACACAGGGCGCGTGCATACGAGCTACTCGCTGGTCGGCGCACAGACAGGGCGGCTGTCCTCGACTGATCCCAACCTGCAAAACATACCGATCCGCACTGATATTGGCCGCACGATCCGGCAGGCTTTCGTGCCCGAAGCCGGCAACACACTGCTTGCAGCAGACTATTCACAGATCGAATTGCGGCTGGCCGCGCATATGGCCGAGGTCGACACCCTCAAGGATGCCTTTGCCAATGGCGAGGACATCCACTCACGCACCGCGACAGAAATGTTTGGCGAAGTCACCCGTGACACCAGAGCACGCGCAAAAACGATCAATTTCGCAATCCTCTACGGTATTTCGCGCTGGGGGCTGGCTGGGCGCCTCGAAGTCGAACCTGATGAAGCGCAAGCCATGATTGATACCTATTTCCAGCGTTTTCCGGGCATCCAGCGTTATATTACCGAGACGCTCCAGACAGTTGGCGAACAAGGCTATTCGCAGACGCTGTTTGGCCGCAAGACATGGTTCCCTCGCATCAAGTCGAAGAACCAGGCCGAACGCCAGGGCTCGGAACGCGCCGCGATCAATGCGCCGATCCAGGGGACCAGCGCGGATATCATCAAGCGGGCAATGGCGAGGATGCTGCCAGCTTTGCGTGATGCGGGACTCAATGATGTGCGCATGCTGCTGCAGGTGCACGATGAATTGGTGTTCGAACTGCCGGAAGGAGATGTCACCGCTGCCTCGCCCATTATTGAGCGGGTTATGGCTGAGGCTACGCTGCCCGCGGTAACTTTGGATGTACCACTCGCCATCGATATCGGCACAGGCGAAAGCTGGGATGCTGCGCATTAATAGTCGGTCGCGGCGTTCATTTAAATTGAATTGAAAATGAACGTCACGCTCAGACAAACATCATCGGACTGCTTCTAGAGCAAATCTTGTAACTGTGTTAGTTTCAAATCGCTTTGGGGGTAATTCAATGATGCATCGGAATGTCTGGGCAGGCCATCTCCTGCTGGAACGCTTTACGCTGCGAGGGCTATGTCTCGCTTTCGCCTTTCTCGTCTTTACCATCGTGCCAGCGGATTTCGGCACGGGTGCGGCAGAACTGAAAGCGCACCACTTTCCCAAAAATTGTGGGCGGCAGGGGCAGCGACCATGCACTGTCTTTGAACACATTCCGTCATGCGTGAAGGGCATGATCGAAAAAAAGAAGAAATGCGTGCCAGGCAACGGCCTCGTTGATCAGGCAAAGGCCACAGGGGGTGCCATCGTTGACGGCACGAAGGACGCCGCCAAAAAGACCGGCGACGCTGTTGGCAGCTTCGTCAATCCCAACAGCAATCCCAATTGCGGCGGGCTGGGTCAGAAAGGGTGCGGCACGAGCTGCGATACAGGGCTCGCCTTCCACTTTACCAAATTGACCTGCGTTCAAAGCCAAAAGACGCTGATCAAGATGGCTAAGAATCTGGGGCGCGAAGTCGGCCCCGTTCTCGAAGCCATGGGGCGAACCATTATCGACTGCGGTGCTGAAACCATCGTCAAGGGCCTCAAGGCAAGGGACAGCGCACAGGCAAAGGCAGCTGCTCAGCGACTGATTGAGCGCAATTGTGTTACCGTCCTTCTCGAAGAGGCCCAGCGCGCTGGCTATAATACGGTCACTATCGGCTATGGCGGAGCGGCAGCGCTGATCATTGGTGGTGAGGCAGAGGCCGGTATCGCTTACGATGTAGGCTTTGAATACTTCCCTTCCGCCTATGGCGTGATCGGGATCGATGTTGGTACGCAGGTTGAAGCCAGTCCTGCTTCGATTGTTGTCAGCGTTTACAAAGGCAACAACCAGCCCGGCGGCTTTGATGGCGATGCACACGGTGTCACATGGGGCGGCAAGTTCGCTGTTGGCGGCGGTATGGCGCTGTGGTGGAACTATGACGGTTCCTTCGCCGGTGCCTCGGTTGCGATCGGGTCCGGGATCGAGGCAGAGTTCGCCTATGTCCGTAACACGACGCGCATATACAGCCCGCTTGAGGTGGCATGGAACAACGCCAACCCGCCGAAACTGGTGCGGCCCACTTACCAGCCAAGCCAGCCGCCAGTGAGTCGTCCAACCTATCCCGGCTATGCTCCAAGCCCGACTCGCCAGCCAACCACGACTGAGCTCGCTCTGGGTGCAGCACAAACGGTTGCAGACGCCATCGCCGACGCGCAACAGGCCGAGTTTGAGCGGCGTCAGCGCGAGACCTGGTTCAAGATCTGCAACAAGGCCAAGGTCGATGGCAAAAAGGTCAAACGCCTGAATTGGGCGCTCGCCTATTGGGCTGAAGGAACGCGAGGAGGGGCAGAAGGATGGCTCTCAAATGGCTTCTGGACGCTGAAAAAGGGCAAATGCCAAATGCACAACCTGCCAAACGGACCTGACGGGCGTGGCATTGATTACACCGTCATGATCTTTGGCAACATCGGAGCTAAAGACATCGAAGGGGGCGCGCGCAATTACAGCGGTGATGGTCTGATGTTCTGCATCCGCGGAGGCAGCAAGCTGCGGGCGGCGGATCAGGCGCCATGTAATGGCAAGAATGAGCGGCTGGTGCAGGGTATCCCGTTTGAAGTCGGCCCCGGAGGCGGTCGCTTCGAGTTCCGCAGCGAGGGCCAGGAAGGGCTCGGATATGTCGACCCCGACTTGTACACGACGGGCGGTTAGGGAGCAGACATTCTGCTAGAGTGATGCGAGGCACCATAATTCGGTGCTTCGCATCAATCACAGTGAGTGCTGGTAAGACGTAATCCCATCTGCGCGACATGTAATTCTGGCCAATCGAAATTTTTCTTATGAATTTTATTTGTGTGTTTCTGTGGCTTGCCGAGTCGTAGGCCCATCATGCACTATATTCATATGATGTTAGTGTTGCTCGACTAATCCATACTCACCTATCAAGCTCAAAGCGAAACTTGACTTTGAGTTTCACAGGGAGGGAAGTATGGGAATTTTTTTTAGAAATAGAGCCAGCTCACTATTCGGCTTTACGACGATTGCATCGGCAATGCTTGCGCTTGGCGCATGCAGCGACATGGGTGGAGGCGACACCACTGACGCCAGCAGCCTTGGGTGCCCTGAAGGCTTCGGCTGGTCAGAGGGCCTTGGCGCCTATCTCGATGCCGATGCGGAACTGCCGACCACGTTTTCAGCAAATGCCGATGATTGCCTGTTCCATCAATGGTCATGGGAAGCCTTTGCCTGGGCGACCGCTCCTGTTGATGACCAACTTCGCTTCATGACGCTTAAGACCATCGAAGAGCTCGACGGCACCACCACTGGGAAGTCTTCCGGACTCCTCAATCTGAACCCCCGTCAGAGCAAGGCGCATGTTGGCTCGACCGAATATGCAGGCGCATTCGTGGAAGCAGACGGCTCTATGCTGGTCGGCCCCAATGGGTACCCGGTCTATGCCTCGATCCATATGAACGACAACTACTTCAACACTGCCAAGGACAATATGATCGCCGATGGCGGTTATGAAAAGAATGCCGAGGCGGACACCTATTTCGATGTGGGCGCCGCAGTGTTCAAAGCGACCTGGTATCGCCTTTCCGAAGGTGAAATCGCACCTCCTGGCGCTTACACCACGCAGGCGCTGGTCCCGGTGCTAAAGTCAGTTTGCGATGACGGCGGTTGCACCGCGGTCGTCAATTATGACATTGAGCCGCAGACCGTTACGGTCGCTCTCGTCGGGCTGCACGTGGTCGGTTATGTCGAAAACCACCCCGAGTTTCTGTGGGGCACGTTCGAGCACAACCTCAACGCGCCGCGCTTCCCTGACGGGACTTTCGAGTACAGCGACAAGAGCATCGATAAGGAATTCACCTTCTACAAGAAGGGAACGCCGCTGACCGAGGCAAACATTCTGGTCCCCAACCAGCCGAACACATCGTCTGACCCAGCGCTTCTGACCTTCGATGAGACTACGCAAACTTTTGCACCGATCACGCAAGTGGTCCAGATGAACGAAACGGGCGGTGACAACCAGACGAACGGCCCAGCCAATGTGAAAGCGGTTAACTCGAGCGCGCAAGGCTATCTGTCCACGCAAGGGACCAGCTTCAACTATGCGGACTATTTGCTGATCGGGACGGTGTGGCTCGACCCCAACACGTATGTTTACAACAAGGAAGAGCAGAAAACGGCGACAGGCGCCTATAGCAACAGCCTGAACGAAGAAGCGGTCGGCGGAATTGCGCTCGCCAACAGCACGGCGGAAACCTTCATGCAGACGCCGGGCCCCGATGACAACGCCAACTGCTTTGCCTGCCACAACGCTCAGAGCTACAATTTCGGATCGAACAAAGGGAAGCTTCCGGTGCGCCGGATTGCCATCAGCCATACGCTTGCCAGCAAGGCCCCTTTCAACGTGCCGAACCAAATCGCTGTGAAGGATACAGGCTCCGTGACGCCTTCGAGCGAGGCTGAGTAACGGTTTTACCCAGGCCCCACACTGAAGGGTCGCCGGCGCACTGCCCGGCGACCCTATTTTTTGTCCGGCAATGGCTCGCGCTAATCGTGCTTTTTGGAGCGGGTCGGTTCGAGAATATCGGGTTCGAAAAAGCCGATCGGATTGACTTCGACCGCACGTTTCTTGAGTTCGCCGCGCATAGCCCTGTACTCCGCCTCCATTCGGGGGGTGACGGTGGCTCTGCTGTCCTTGAGCGCCTCATCGAAGTCGATTGCGGTGACCTCGGCCACCTCTCCGCCCACCCGGCGCAAGGCCCCAAGCCCAGCGCGGCGGACAACATCCTCCAGATCCGCTCCGGTGAACCGCTCGGTGACTGCAGCCACAGCCGTGAGATCAACATCTGCGCCAAGCGGCATTCTCGCCGTATGAATGCGAAGAATATGCGCGCGCCCGGGCGCATCAGGTGTGCCGACATAGACCAACTCATCAAAGCGGCCGGGGCGAAGCAGCGCAGGATCGACGAGAACCGGGCGATTGGTCGCCCCAATCACGACGACAGATTGCAAGTCTTCCAGCCCGTCCATTTCGGCAAGGATCGTATTGACCACGCGGCCAGTCACCTGCGGCTCACCCTGGCCTGACCCGCGCGCAGGAACCAGACTGTCAATCTCGTCAATGAAGATCACACAAGGCGCAACCGCCCGGGCACGCTGGAACATGCGTGCAATCTGCTGCTCGCTCTCGCCATACCATTTCGAGAGCAGGTCAGAGCTTTTCATGGAAATGAAATTGGCCTCAGCCTCTTTGGCCACTGCCTTGGCGAGCAAGGTCTTGCCGGTGCCCGGAGGTCCGTAGAGCAGAAAACCCTTGGCCGGGCGAATACCCAGACGGCGGAAAGCGTCCGGGTTTTTGAGTGGCAGTTCGATCCCCTCTTTCAGCTTATCGATCGCATCGCCTACCCCGCCAATATCGTCCCACGCGACATTGGGCATCTGCACCATGACTTCGCGCATGGCGCTGGGCTGGACGCGCTTTAGCGCTGAGAGGAAGTCCTCGCGCGTCACGCACAAATCATCGAGCACTTCGGCAGGAATGGTCTGCTGATCAAGATCAAGCCGCGGCATGATCCGGCGCACCGCATCAATCGCCGCCTCGCGCGCGAGCGCTGCAATATCAGCACCAACAAAGCCGTGCGTCACCCGCGCCAGCTCTTCAAGATCGACCGCCGCTTCCAAAGGCATGCCGCGCGCATGGATGGCGAGAATCTCCCGCCTTCCGCCAGCATCGGGAACCCCGATAACGATCTCACGATCAAAGCGGCCTGGGCGACGCAGCGCCTCATCAATGGCATCGGGGCGATTGGTGGCAGCGATCACAACGAGGTTCGCGCGCGCCTCCAGCCCGTCCATCAAGGTAAGCAACTGAGCGACCAGGCGCTTTTCGGCTTCGCCCGGCACTTGCGTGCGCTTGGGCGCGATTGAATCTATCTCATCGATGAAGACAATCGCAGGCGCCGCGCGGGTGGCCTCTTCGAACACTTCGCGCAGGCGCTTTTCAGACTCGCCGTAACCCGACCCCATGATCTCAGGACCGTTGATCGTGAAGAATTCCGCGTCCGATTCGTTCGCGACTGCCTGAGCCAGACGGGTCTTGCCCGTCCCCGGTGGTCCGTGAAGCAACACGCCCTTGGGGGGATCGACACCAAGGCGCGTGAACAGTTCGGGATAGCGCAGCGGCAATTCGACCATCTCGCGCAGATCGCGGATTGTGTCCTGCATCCCGCCCACATCATCATAGTTTACGCCAGCGCGCGGATCGCGCGGCTCTTCGAACTCGGTGCGCAGCTCGACCTCGGTGTTCTCGTCAATATGGACGATACCCTTGGGGCTGGTCGCAGCGACTGACAGGCGGATCTGAGTTAGCGCATAAGCAGGCGCACGCAGCAATTGGCGCACATCGCTGGGCATGTTGTGCACCGGCTGCTGGCCAGTGGTCGCCACCAGATCACCCGCCACCAATGGCTTGCGGAAGAAGTTGCGCTTTAGGGCCTGTGTTGGCCCCTGAAGCCTCATCTCCCTTTGGGCTGGCGCAAATACCACGCGAGTTGCCGGGCGCGATTGCGCGGCGCGAACGACGACATGCTCACCCGAAGCCGTTTCGGCATTGCCGCGTTGCAGGCCATCAAGCCGCACCACATCGAGCGAATCGTCCTCTGGATAGGCGGCCATCGCTATCGCCACGGTGGCGCGCTTTCCCGTTATCTCAACCACATCGCCTTCGGTGATGCCGAGCTTGAGAAACTCCGCACGGGGCATGCGAGCGATACCCTGACCCGATTCCTCTTGTCGTGCCGCCGCGACTTGCAGCCGCGCAGACCGATTGTCTGTCAGAGTATCTGCATCAGCCATCAGTGATCCTCATCGTGTTCTCTTCAACCCACCGGGGTTCGAGGGGAAGCTAAGGTCGCATGAGGTGCAATGCAAATAGCGGTGCCTGCGTGGCGTCCTAGTAACCTTTCCAAAGACAAGCGGAGAGGCAACAGCGATGGAGCTTGACCGGCCAAAAAAAAGCCCGGCACAAAGGCCGGGCTGAAAAGTTTGGGAGAGGATGCCTGAAAGGCACGCTGTCCTTATGATGGTGGCCAAGTTTTTGTGCAAGTGCGAAAGGCGCATATTTAGGTGCAAAATGCGCAACAAATATCGCCCCATGTTCGCTTTCAGTCACAAAATTCATGAGTTTTTGCCTCATAATTAGGCATTTGCCTATATATTGACCATAAGCCTGGCTGCATCCTGCTGCAGCGCAGCAAAAAAGCGCCCTCGAATGCGATTCTGCTCGGATGCTTTCATGTGTCAGCCAGATCGGACCGCTGTCCGATAGGCGCGTTCAATCAATAGCATCCCCTTAGTGACATACGGGTTGCGAATCATTAGGCAGCGCGGCGATTTGGCGGTAAATTGCTCGGACGCGATTGCCGTCTTGACCGGGCCCGACAAGGGCCATCGAATACAGGCCTTTACCCATGTCCAAAATTTACTCCTCTGCTGCCGAAGCCCTTGAAGGCGTGCTGTCCGATGGCATGCTTATCGCAGCTGGCGGATTCGGCCTTTGCGGTATTCCCGAGCGCTTGCTGGACGCGATCCGTGATAGCGGCGTGACGGGGCTGACCTTTGCCAGCAACAATGCAGGCATCGATAATGAAGGAATCGGCAAATTGTTGCGCACAAAGCAGGTCAGCAAGATGATCAGCTCCTATGTTGGCGAGAACAAGGAGTTCGAACGCCAATATCTCGCAGGGGAATTGGAGGTCGAGTTCTGCCCGCAAGGAACGCTGGCAGAGCGAATGCGCGCAGGCGGCGCGGGCATTCCCGGATTTTACACCAAGACAGGGGTGGGCACTCAGGTCGCCGAGGGTAAGGATCACGCTGAATTCCCTGATCCCGATGGCGTTCAATCGACCTACATTCTGGAGCGCGGAATTTTTGCTGACCTCTCCATCGTTAAGGCATGGAAAGCTGATGAGACCGGCAATCTCATCTTCCGCAAGACCGCGCGCAACTTCAACCAGCCTGCCGCCACTTGTGGCCGCGTCTGCTTGGTCGAGGTCGAAGAGATCGTGCCCGCAGGCGCGCTTGATCCAGATGCGATCCACTTGCCCGGCGTTTTCGTTAACCGGATGATTCTGGGCGCACCCTACGACAAGAAAATCGAATTCCGTACGACCCGAGAACGCTAAGACATATGAAGCTCAACAACGTCCTTGCTTCAACCGCACTGTGCCTAACTGGATTCGCCCTTTCAGGCTGCGTGGCTGCGGCCATCCCAATTGTGGCTGGCGGGGCGCTGGTCCGTTCATCGACAGATGGACAAGATGCCGGAACAGTCTCGGTCGAGACAGCCAAGACCGATACCGAGAACGGGACCAAGGTTGCGGTAACGGAGGGAGAGACGGTCACAGCACCCAAACCCGCCGAATCTGAGATTGCCGAGAGCCCTGCCGATACGCCGTCCATGGTCGTCGAGCCGGCGGAAGAGGCGATGACAGAGGCGACGACAGAGACAGGCGCCTCTTTGGCCGAATTGCCTCAGCCTGACGCGCCAAGCCCCTCGGATCCCGACCTGTTCAATGAGTTCCTTCAATACGCCATGAGCAAAGCGACCATTCCGGTTGACGACGCGCAAGCAAACCCCACCCTGTCTGCGGTACTGCGCGACCCGGTTGCTCTCGACGGGCAGCGTGCGGTTTGCGACTCTTCCAAACGCTCTGTCGTGGTTGATCTCGACAGCGGTGACACAGCCTTTTCGCCAGGCATGAAGCTGAAAGCTGATGCGAATTTTATGTTGGGCCTCGGCGAATTGCGCGGCGCAGGCATCACCGTGGCTTGGGTATCGAGTGCGCCAGCGGCCTATGCAGGCGACTTACGGATAGCGCTGCGATCAAGCGGTCTCGACGCGCTAGGACGCGACCCGCTTTTGCTGATGCGCTATCCCGATGATCGCAAGCAAACCCGCCGCAATGAATTTGCCGGTGAGACGTGCCTGATCGCAATTGCGGGAGATGAGCGTTCCGATTTCGATGAGCGCTATAAATACCTCAAGGATCCCCAAGACGCTCGCAACCTGGATGTCCTGATTGAAAACGGATGGTTTCTGGTTCCAAGCCAGATTGCATCTGAAGCAGCATCAAACACTGGCGCACCTGAATAAAAGGCCCTGACATGACTGAGACCATGACCCAAACCGGATGGACCCGCGATCAGATGGCCGCTCGCGCTGCGCGTGAATTGCAGGACGGCTATTATGTCAATCTGGGCATTGGCATTCCGACACTTGTTGCCAACCACATTCCCGAAGGGATGATGGTAACGCTGCAAAGCGAAAACGGAATGCTGGGCATTGGCCCTTTCCCTTATGAGGACGAGGTTGACCCTGACTTGATCAATGCCGGAAAACAGACGATCAGCGAACTGCCGCACAGCGCCTATTTCGACAGCGCGACGAGCTTTTCCATGATCCGCGGCGGGCATATCGACCTGACCGTTCTGGGCGCAATGGAAGTCGCCGAGAATGGCGATATCGCCAATTGGATGATCCCGGGCAAGATGATCAAGGGTATGGGCGGCGCGATGGATCTGGTTGCAGGCGTCAAGAAGATCATTGTGGTGATGGACCACAACAGCAAAGCGGGCGATCCCAAGTTCATCCCTTCCTGCACATTGCCTCTGACAGGTGCAGGCGTGGTCAACATGATCATTACCAATCTCGCGGTTTTCCAGCGCCCCGATAAGAATTCACCGTTCAAACTCATCGAACTGGCTCCGGGTGTGACGGCTGAGGATGTCGCGCAGAAGACCACCGCCAGTTACGAAGTCGCGCTTTAACCCTCCACGATTGGCGACACTCACAGGCGTCTAGAGGCTTTCACACAAGCTCCCACCGCGCTAAACGTTTGAGCGGATGGGATTGTTCTACACCTTCAAGTATCTCCATTATCTGGGGATCATCCTGCTTGCCGGGAACATCACGGTTACCGCCGTGTGGAAGGTGTTTGCTGATCGCAATGGTGACTGGCGGATCATCGCCTTCGGGCAGCGCATGGTAACAGGCACCGATTTCGGCCTCACCATTCCCGGCATTATCCTGACCATGGTGGGCGGATATGGCGCTGTTTGGGTGATGGGCTATTCGCTGTTCGAACCCTTCTGGCTGCTTTGGAGCCAGATCATGTTCGTCGCCGCCGGTATCATCTGGCTGTTCATCCTCGTGCCCGTCCAGATCAAGCAAGCGCGGATCGCCAATGCCTTCACCGAAGCAAGCGGTGTGACCGACGAATATCGCGCGCTTTCACGGCGCTGGATCACATGGGGGCTGATCAGCACGGTGCCGCTTTGTTTGGCCCTGTGGTTGATGGTGGCGAAACCGTATTAGCCCGTTATAGCCAAGAGCCATGACCTCCTGGCTCGAATCCCCGCGCAATCCCAAGGCACCTCTGGCAGGCCTAAAGGTGCTGGAACTGGCCCGCGTTCTGGCTGGCCCTTTTGCCGGACAGATTCTCGCAGACCTTGGTGCGGATGTGATCAAGGTGGAAAGCCCCGAAGGCGACGGTACGCGGCAATGGGGGCCGCCATGGGTTACTCGCAAAGGGGCCGACGGAACCGAGCACCGCGAAGCGGCCTATTACCACGCCTGCAATCGCGGAAAGCGCTCGATTGTAGCGGAGTTCAAGGATGACGAGGATCTCGCCCGGGTTCGATCCCTCGCCGCCGGAGCCGACGTTGTCATCGAGAACTTCAAGACTGGAAGCCTCGCCAAGTTTGGCCTCGACTACGAAGCGCTTGCCAAGGGCAATCCCGGCCTCGTCTTTTGTTCGATAACCGGGTTCGGCCAGACAGGGCCGCGCGCTCACGAAGCTGGATATGATTTCGTGGTTCAGGGCATGAGCGGGTTCATGTCACTGACCGGAGAACCCGAGAGCGCGCCGATCAAGATGGGCATTTCGATCTCCGATCTTTCGACCGGCGTTTGGGCAGCCAATGGCATTCAGGCCGCGCTGCTGATGCGGGCGCGCACAGGGCAAGGGCAGCATGTCGACATGAGCCTGATGGATTGTTCTGTGGCGCTGCTCTCCAATCAGGCGACTTACCACTTCACCACCGGCGCAAACCCGCCGCGAATGGGCAACGCCCATGCTCAGGTTGCCCCCTATGGCGTCTTCCCGGTGAGTGATGGGCATGTCATCCTCTCCCCAGCGAATGATGGCCTGTTTGCCAAACTGATGCGTGTGCTGGACCTTGTTCCACTGGCCAGCGATCCACGTTTCACTTCCAATGCCGATCGAGTCACCAATGCAAAACAGCTCGATACGCTCATCGCTGAGGCAACGCGCGGGTGGACCAAGGTGGGTTTGCTCGACGCTTGCCACGCAGCGGGTGTGCCGGCAGGTCCGATCAACAATCTCGACGAGGTTTTTGCCGACCCTCAAGTGCTGGCGCGCGGATTGCGGGTCGATCTGGGCGGAATGCCCGGTGTGCGCAGCCCTTTCACATTTTCAGACGCAGAACTGGCGCTCGACACGCCTTCACCCATGCTGGGCGAACACGGCTAAGACAGAACGCGAGCAGCGCCGCGCCATAAGCGTTCAAGCGGCCCCTGCCCCCATATGCGCAGCCAAAGCGGTGACCAGATCAACATGGCGGCAATGGGCACAAAGCTGAGCGCGAAGGCGCCCGCACGGCTGACACTCGCAAACCATCCCAGCCCCCAACTTGCAAACAGAGCGGCAAATATCACGCTGGTCGCGACATAATTGGTCAGCGAGAGCCTCCCAACCGCAGCAAGCCGCTTTGTGATCACCCCGCTTTCATTGAGTAATGCCATGACAAGCAGCGCATAGGCAAGGCCCAAAAGCATATCGAAGGGCGCGGACAGGACAAGGGCAACCGGCCCCACTAGAACGCCCGGGAAACCTGCATCAGCCACCCACCCTCCGAGCGCCAGCAACGCTGGGAGGGCTATGGCCGCGCACACCGCGGCAAGCCGTTGCATGCGAAAGGTTCGCCAGGCGCCTGCCAGCATGCGATCTCGCCACAGCGCCATGCCCAGCACCATCGCCGCAAGGTTGATGGGCAGCGAGGCCATCAAAGTGCTCAGCTGGCCCGGAATGCCAGCACTCCGACGAGCAATTCGCTCCGCAAACCCCTCCTGCCCCAGCCGCATGGCGTATTCGATTGCGCCTGCATTGGTTCCGAAATTGCGCTCTGCGATCAGGACCGCTTCTGTACTCATCCGACCGGCATAGAAATCAAGCACGCCAGAGCCGAAGATCACGATCCCCGTTCCGACATGGACGACCAGCAGACCGATCGCCACGGCATAGAGCGCAGGCGCGGAGAGATGCCGGATAAAGGGCAAGGCCAGCCCGGCGAGCGCATAGGCTCTCAAGACATCATTGCTCGCAAACAGGGTCGAATGCAGGACGCCAATCACAAGCAGCACCCCCATTCGCGCGATATGAGCTCGCCAGGGGCGCTCTTCATCCTTCTCGAGCAGGATCAGACACCCCGCGCCAAAAAGCAAGGCAAACAGAGTGCGAAACTTGTCTTCAACAAAGACGAAGCTGATCAGCCACACCCAGCGATCAATATCGCTCTCCAGCCCATAGGCGGCCGGGTTGTAATAGGCTTGAAGCGGCAAAGCGAAGACGTAAACATTCATCCACGCAATGCCGATCACGGCCAAGCCGCGCACCGCATCAAGCTGCACAATACGTGTCACTATGTCTGTAACTGGCGACGTTGCGGGCGAGTGGGACGGCGGCTGCATAGTCACCGCCCTAGCGCAATTTTCAGGCGAAAACTGCCTTTAGATCCTCGACCAGATCGGTGCGCTCCCACGGAAAGAAATCGCCTTCCGCGATGCGGCCAAAGTGCCCGTATGCGGCGCTCTTGCGATAGATCGGCTTGTTCAGGCCCAGATGGGTGCGAATGCCGCGCGGGGTCAGACCGCCAAGCTTCGAGATCGACTGGATCGCCTCTTCGATACCTGCATCGCTCACGCCATCCGCACAGGTTCCGTGCGTATCGACATAGAGCGAGAGTGGCTCTGAAACCCCGATTGCATAGGCAATCTGGATCGTGCAGCGCGAGGCGAGACCGGCCGCCACAACGTTCTTGGCGAGATAGCGCGTGATATAGGCTGCGCTGCGGTCAACCTTGGTCGGGTCTTTACCGCTGAACGCGCCGCCGCCATGGGGCGAAGCGCCGCCATAAGTGTCGACAATGATCTTGCGTCCGGTCAGACCCGCATCGCCATCTGGTCCGCCGATTTCGAACGCGCCTGTCGGGTTGATGTGCCAGGCAGTATCTTCGCCGATAAAGCTTTCGGGCAGGATGCCGGCGACGACCTTTTTCACATAGGCCTTAAGCTCGGCTTCCTTCTCGCCTTCGTGGTAGCCGCTCGCATGCTGGGTCGAAACAACCACCGCAGTACAAGCGACCGGCTTGCCGTTTTGGTATTTGAGAGTGATCTGACTCTTGGCGTCGGGCTCAAGAAAGGGGGCAAGACCTGATTTGCGGTCTGCGGCCAGTTGTTCGAGAATCTTGTGGCTGTAGTCGAGCGTCGCAGGCATGAGGTCCGGCGTCTCGTCGCAGGCAAAGCCGAACATGATGCCTTGGTCGCCAGCGCCTTCATCCTTGTTTGAACCGCCTTCGCCAGCGTCCACACCCATAGCGATTTCCGAAGACTGGCCGTGGAGATGGTTTTCGAAGGTTAGCGTTTCCCAGTGAAAACCGTCTTGTTCATAGCCGATTTCAGCAACTGTGCGACGTACTGCGCTTTCGATTTCGTCGCGCGCACCGGGTGCCCAATAGCTGTTATACTTCCACTCTTCGCGGGTTGTATCGAACATCGGGGCGCAGCGAATTTCGCCTGAAAGCACCACGCGCTGTGTCGTCGTCATCGTTTCGCAAGCCACCCGCGCCTCGGGATCCTTGGCCAGCATCAGATCGACAATGGCATCCGAAATTTGGTCAGAAACTTTGTCGGGATGCCCTTCGGAGACGCTTTCCGAGGTGAAGAGATATTCTTGGCGCATGGGAACTCCCGAATGTGTGTCGTCGATCTCGCGGCCCCTTATGCAGATATAAGGAAACCTTTATGTCTGACTTGCGCCCTAGCCTTGGCTGCCACGAAGCGCAAGCAATCTTGGCACTCCAAGACCAAGGAGCACGAGCAATACAGCCCACCCAAGTGGCAGCGCATTGCCGAGCTGAGAAAACAGGGTTGGATCGCGCGCTTCGGGGACAAAGCCTTCGAGCGCAGCCGCCTCGCCAGAGGGGATATGCTGGCGCACGATGCCGCCCGCATCGATGACTGCGCTGATCCCCGTGGTGGTCGACCGCAGGACAGGTAGCCCCTCTTCAAGCGCACGCATCCTCGCTTGTGCCAAATGCTGTGGCGGTCCCCACCACCCAAACCAGCCATCATTGGAAGGGTTGAAGATGAAATCGGGACGATCCTCACGATCAACGACATGGCCAGAGAAAACGATCTCATAGCAAATCTGGACGCCCGCCTTGCCATGCTCACCCAGATCAAGCGTGCGTGGGCCAGGTCCAGACTGATAGTCAATTGTCCCGGCAACCAAGCGCGAAAGGCCTAGCGGCTCCAGAATCGAACGCATGGGCAGGTACTCACCGTAAGGAACCAGATGGCCCTTGGCGTAGTGATGCGTGATCTCACCCTCGCCGTTAATCCCGAGGACCGAGTTTCGCGCGCTGACCGCCATGCTGCGCCCATTCATGACCTCGATATCGAGATTGACCGCGCCAGTCAGCAGAGTGGATTCCGCGCCGATGACACTGCCGATCCGCATCCGTGCAAACTCGGGATCGCCTTGCTGCGTCAACGGATTGATTGCCGTCATCTGGTTATAATAGCGCTGCGGATAGCCGGGCTCGAGGTAATCGGGAATCGCACTTTCAGGCCACAACACCACCCGCGATGTGTCGCGCTGCGGCATTGTCAGACGCGCAATCCGCTGAAACTGCTCTTCAAACTTTGACCCATCATTGATCTCATCTTGTGGGATAAGGGGCTGGACCAGCGTGTAAGCAACCGGCCCCTGAGGCGCGGTTGTGCTGACGGGCAAGACCATCTGATAGGTTACAATGGCCACGGGGATAATCAGCCGCACAACCTTCCCGCGTGAAATCGCTGAGACAATCGCGGCCGCAAGGATCAGCGCGAGCCCAGAGAGAGCATAGGTGCCTAAAAACGGGAGCAAACGCGCCAGACCTGGCGTGTCCCAGCCGCCTAGAAGGATCAAACCCAAAGGAGGCCAAGGATAACCTGTAAAAGCCCAACCACGCACCCATTCAAAGACAATCCAGGTGCCTGCGAACACTGCGCCAAAAGCAAAGGCCGGCGCGCGTCTCGCCAGCAAATGCGCTGACAGCGCCGCCAGCGCCGGATACACCGCCAGATAGACGCAAAGCAAAGGCACTGCGACCCAGCCCAGTAATTCGGGCATCTTCGCTTGGTGGGTAAAGGCTGTGGCGATCCAGTTGTTCGCCAGGGTCAGGTGGAACCACCCGAACAACCACCCGCGCCATGCCGCTGCTCGCCAGGTCGGGGCCTTGTGAAGCAAGGCCAGAACAGCCGCCAGCGCCGGGAGCGCAATCCACCAACCATACAAAGGCGGGTATCCAAGAGCTGCGATCAAACCCAGCGCTGCACAGGAAGCTCCGGGCCGGGCGAGCGAACGCTCCCAAAGGCTCAACGCCCTTTCAGACATGCGGCTGAACATCAGAAGACCTCGCGCATGCGAACAGCCTACGCGCTAACCCCAGCGCGCGAAACCGGCTTTAGCCGACCGCTTCAAGCGCGTCACCATCATCGCTGCCGGACTCTTCGTCGGCACCAATGGCAGGCGGTAGTACTGCTGAGTCAATCTCCGCGGGCGCATCGTCGTCAACTGGCTTCTTAGCGCGTGGCTTGCGGGTGCGAGCGGGCTTCTCGCCATCCTTCGAAGCGGTCCGGCGACGGCGGGGCTTGCGCTCTACGCTCTCGTCGCTGCCCTCAGTTTCGGAGCCATTGTCTCCATCCGCATCCGTATCGACGACTTCGCCTTCCACGCCGACATCGCCTTCAAATTCATGCGTATCTTCGTCGTCACGACGATTGCGACCGCGACGATTGCCGCGACGATCATTACCATCGTCACCATCCTCGCCCACCTGATCGCGGCCTTCGTTGCGCTTGGCACGAGCTTCATCCTGGCGCGCCTTGTTATCGGCAATCACCCGGAAATAGTGGTCCGCAAACTGAAGATAATATTCCGCCTGAACGCGGTCGCCATTGTGCTGCGCGTCCTGGGCCAGCTTCTTGTACTTATCGAGCAATTGCGGAGCATTTCCGCGCGCTCTGCTGTCGATCCGGTTAAGCTGGTTGCCGCCGCTATTCTGGTTGCGATTACCGCGACCGCGGCGACGATTGTTACGATTGTTATTCAAGGAAAGTCTTCCTCACTTGCGGCCCGTTCCGCCCAGCCTTGCGCAATGAAATTCGTAGCGCCTTCCGGCCATTGGATCCCCCGTGGGCCCCTAAACCACCCGTATCCCGTCATGAAATACGGTGCACACTCCATCCTTGTCGGACCGAAGGGTCATGACCCTCACGGTCGAATTAAGCGATAAGTCGGAGCTTGACTTGGCGATCCGCAACTAGCGCTGATCGGCAGGCCTGATTCGACAGCTAGCGAGCCGAATGCGATTTGCCAAGCCCTAGGCGCGATTTCCCTTGGAAAGGATCAAAGCGCGTGGCCGATTTGCAAGATCATGCCTCAGATCCACAGTGAAGCCTTGCTTTTCAGCCAGTTCAGTGACGGCGAGGGCTTGCGTGGCACCAATTTCAAAGATTGCGATGCCTTCCTTTTCAAGCAAGCCTGAAAGCTGCGGGATTAAAATCCTGTAATCGTCCAAGCCGTCCCTACCTGCAAAAAGCGCGCTTGCAGGCTCAAATTCGAGCACGTCCCGATCAAGCGCAGCGTCCTCTTCAACATAGGGGGGATTGCACACAACCAGATCAAAAGTGCCGAGATCGTCAGCCCAGCCCTGCTCAAGCCAATCGCGGCGCAGAAAGCGGACGCGCATACTGTCGCCGAATGTCCGAGCGTTTGCCTGCGCAACCTCAAGCGCCGCCTGCGATGCATCAATGCCTACGCCGTCTGCCGCCTGATGGCTTTCAAGCAGCGCAAGTAAAAGCGCACCCGATCCCGTGCCGAGGTCCAGCACGCGCTGCGGCGACGGGACCGCGTCAAGCGCAGCTTCAACCACCACTTCGCTGTCCCCGCGCGGGATCAGAACCCCTTGTGACACCGCGAAAGGCAGACCGAAGAACTCCTGCTCGCCAACGATGTAAGCAACGGGTTCTTGCTGCGCCCGTCGATCAACAAGCGCTTCAAACTCCAGCGGCGAAGAGTCCTGCATGGCCCGCAGCAAAACGTCCGACCGCGACATTGCCAAGGCATGAGCCATCAGCACCTCGGCATCGAGTCGTGCCGTATCACTGGTTGCGCTCAAGCGCTGGGCAGCCGCGCGGAGTGCCTCTGCAACAGTCACGCAGCCACCTTTACTCAGAAAGCGCCGCCAGCCGCTTGCCTTCATCCTCGGCAATCAGCGCATCGACCATTTCGTTCAAGCCCGGCCCGGCGAGCACCTCTTCCAGCTTGTGCAGCGTGAGGCCGATACGGTGATCGGTCACACGGCCCTGCGGGAAATTATAGGTCCGAATGCGCTCGGAGCGGTCGCCTGAGCCCACCATCGCCTTGCGCGCCTCGGCCTCGGCACCCTGAGCCTCATCGCGCATCTTTTCATAAAGACGCGCCCGCAGCACCTGCATCGCCTTGGCGCGGTTCTTGATCTGGGAGCGCTCATCTTGCTGCATCACGACAAGCCCGCTGGGCAAGTGCGTAATGCGGACCGCCGAGTCGGTGGTGTTGACGTGCTGCCCGCCTGCGCCGCTGGCGCGATAGGTGTCAATCTTGAGGTCGCCCTGATCGATCTGGACATCGACCTCATCGGGCTCCGGCAGCACCGCGACGGTCGCCGCTGAGGTATGGATACGTCCACCGCTCTCAGTTACGGGCACGCGCTGAACCCGGTGCACCCCGCTTTCGAACTTCATCCGCGCAAACACGCCCGCGCCCGTCACGTTGGCGACGATCTCCTTGAAGCCGCCCACTTCGCTCGCATTCATGCTGACCGGTTCGACCCGCCAGCCCTGCTCGGCCGCAAAGCGTTCATACATTCGGTAAAGATCGCCCGCAAAGAGCGCCGCTTCGTCGCCGCCCGTCCCAGCGCGAATTTCGAGCATGGCGGGCTTGCTGTCAGCGGCATCGCGCGGCAGCAGCGCAATGGCGAGCGCGCGCTCCTGATCGGGCAGCGCCTCTTTGAGCGCGGCCAACTCCTCCTGTGCCATATCTTTCATTTCCGGGTCGGCAAGCATCTCTTCAAGCCCCGCCATCTCCTCACGCGCGGCTTTCACTTGGGCCGCGACCTTGGCGACCGGCTCCAGCTCCGCGTAATCACGCGAGGCTTTTACGAAAGCGTCACCCTCCAACATGCCCGAGGCCATGCGTGCTTCGAGCTCGGCAAAGCGGTTGGCGATTTGGTCTAGGCGTTCGAGGGGGATTTGCATGATGCTTTTCTCTTACTCTTCATGCTGAACTTGTTTCAGCATCCATTCTGCAATTTCTGGCTGCAGTGCGAGCGGCGCGATGGACCCTGAAACAAGTTCAGGGTGACAAGAGGGGCTAGGAATGCCCGCCGAACTGATCCATCATCTTCTGCAATCGCTTCTTCCATTCGTCGGAACCACGAATTCGGGCAGCAAGCGAGCCTTCATCGTCACAACCCAAGGCTAGGATGGTCTCGGTGCCACTCTTGACGGCCTTGTCGTATCGCTTTCTCGGCGAACCAGTTGCGGCAAGCTCCGCAGAGTGCCCGGACTTGCGGACAATGCCGATCAGTCCGATGGCGTAGGAAAGCTGGCGATCATCTTCGACAACGATATTCACATCGGCCTTCGCCTCAGCCCGCTCCCCCGACAACATAGCCAGCCGCTCAATCCCCGCAGCCCATCCAACCGCAGGCGTCACCGGTCCGCCGAGGCTCTCCATCAGGCCATCATAGCGCCCGCCGCCGAGCACGGTGCTTTGCGCGCCGAGCGCATCTGCTGCGGCCGAGCCTTCGTCGGGAATGAACTCAAACGCGGTGTGCCGGTAATAGTCGAGCCCGCGCACAAGACTTTCAGCGCGCGCCCACTTCACGCCAGCCGCATCGAGCCCGCTGGTGACGCTCGCGAAGAAGGCCTGCGCCTCGTCTGACAGATACGCATCGATCTTGGGCGCATCGGCCAGAAACGCCTTGTCGCGCGGGTCCTTGCTGTCGAGGATGCGCAGCGGGTTCTTGTCGAGCCGTTCCTGGCTGTCTTCGGACAGATCGCCGCGCACGTTGCCAAAATACTCGATCAGCCCGGCACGCCACGCATCCCGGCTAGTTGCATCGCCAAGCGTGTTGAGATGCAGCGTCACACCTTCAATACCCAGCTCGCGTAGCAGCTGATCGGCCATGGCGAGCAATTCCACATCGGCTTGCGGCTCGGCAGCGCCAATGATCTCGGCGTCGATCTGGTGGAACTGGCGATAGCGGCCCTTTTGCGGGCGCTCATAGCGGAACAATGGCCCGTGTGTGGCAACCTTCAAAGGCGCGTGCTGCTGCCAACCATTGGTCAGAAACGCGCGCGCGATCCCGGCAGTGAATTCGGGGCGCAGAGTGAGCGAGTCGCCGCCGCGATCCTCAAACGAATACATCTCTTTCGAGACCACATCGGTCGTTTCGCCCAAGGAGCGCGCGAAGACCTCGGTCTTTTCAAACACTGGAAACTCGGCCCGGCGAAAGCGGTAGAGTTTGCGCACGCGCTCGAAGGTCTGGACAACAAAGGCGAAGGACTCGGCGTCGGGTCCGAAGATGTCCTGCGTTCCGCGGATGGCTTTGGGGGTATTCTTGCTCATAATGTCTCTTATATGCTTCGCGCCCGCGACTAGGACCAAGGGAGGTCTTTCGCAATGCCTTGGCTCACGCTAAGGGCGCGGCCAGAGCCATAAGGCCAAAGCTCAAGCGTCCGGATAAAAGCGGCGCAGTTTATTGATCAAGGAACCTCTTCAATGCGTATCGACAAGATTCCCACTGGCAAAAGTCCGCCCGATGATCTGAATGTCATCATTGAAGTGCCCACCGGTGGTGAGCCTGTGAAGTACGAATTCGACAAGGAAAGCGGCGCGCTTTTCGTGGACCGTATCCTGCACACGCCGATGCGCTATCCGGCCAATTACGGCTTTGTGCCGCATACTCTCAGCCCTGACGGCGATCCACTCGACGCGCTGGTGATTGCCCGGTCACCCTTTATTCCGGGCTGTGTCGTGCGCTCGCGCCCGATTGGTGTGCTGAACCTTGAAGATGAGCATGGCGGAGACGAAAAGCTGATCTGCGTGCCTGTCGATACGACCTTTCCTTATTACTCGGACGTGGCCGAGACCAAGGACCTGCCCTCGATCATCTTCCAACAAATCGAGCACTTCTTCACCCACTACAAGGATCTCGAAGCAGAAAAGTGGGTGCGGATCGGCAAATGGGGCGATGCCGAGGAAGCACGCCAAATCGTGATCGAAGCGATTGAGCGCGCGAAAGCGTAACCAAGATGGCTAAGTCGGGGCGGGCCTTCTGGTTCGCCCCAAAATGCTCGCCTCAAACGAAGGCGAAGACTGCCATCACGAGCCCGGTCAGCACAAAGGGCAATCCAATCGCCATGGCCCATAGTGCGATTGTGTCGCGGCGAAAGCTCCGCGCCAGCTCGGGATCAATGGCATCGTTGTCGTCCAGAATAGTCCAGCGACGTTCAAACCAGCGGCACGCGGGAATGATCGCAGCGACCAGAATGACAAGCGCTGCATAAGGAAGGATCGACGAGGACCCTTCGGCCAGTGCCTTGACCGTCATGAAAATCTGCAGGCCCGTATAGACAAGCAGCGCATAGGCGACATGATCGCTCATAGCCTTGCGCCAATCGATCGGCGGCCTGGCCTTCGCCGCATTGACCGCTTCCTGCTTACGCGACAATTCGTTCATTAGACCCGCTCCCCAACGGTTGCCTCTCTCACAGACTTATCCCAGAGCGAAGGCGGGGTGGCAAGCGCCGTAACAATTTTGAAATTTTCTTGCGCGCGGTCCCGGATCGCGCAGCCATAAGGCTGATTTCTAGGGACAATTACACTGTATCAGAAGGGGGAAATGGCGTGTCTACCAATCCCCGCGACATGTGCCTATGGAACTTTTGGCAGCGTGACTGTCGAATCACATTCGATTCACACCCCTTTGACAGCACTCAATCCGGGCAAATTTGACGTAGCAGCTGACTTCGCCCTGCAAAATTCCTGCCAATTGAGCTATGGAACGGGCAAGTAAGTAGAAACCACCCTTTCCTGTTAACGCGACAATGCTAAGGCAGTGGCAATGACGGACACATCGATGCTCACCGATCCCGACCTTGAAAAGTCCCAAGCCGACAGTGACGACGCGCCTGTTAGCGCCGCTGTCGATCTGCCTGATGGCGGTCTTGAAGTCATCTCCATCGCCAAAAGCTATGACAAGCGCGCAGTGCTGTCCGATATCTCGCTCAGTGTGGGCAAAGGCGAGGTGCTCGGTCTGCTTGGGCCGAACGGTGCGGGTAAGACGACGTGCTTCTATTCCATCATGGGCCTCGTCAAACCGGATTCGGGTCGCATCCTGATGGATGGCGAGGACGTGACCAAGCTGCCGATGTATCGTCGCGCAATCCTGGGTCTTGGCTATCTGCCTCAAGAAACCAGCATTTTTCGCG
The DNA here is from genome assembly GCA_039822745.1 of Pseudomonadota bacterium. Lineage (GTDB taxonomy): Bacteria > Pseudomonadota > Alphaproteobacteria > Sphingomonadales > Sphingomonadaceae > Erythrobacter. The sequence continues at coordinate 31,967 of JBCBMN010000003.1, forward strand.
GAATGACGGTTGAGCAGAACATCAATTGCGTGCTCGAAATGATTGAGCCGGATAAAGAGACGCGCGCGCAGGAACTGGAACGGCTGCTGAACGAATTTGGCCTTACGCGGCTCCGCGACAGTGCGGCTATGGCGCTTTCGGGCGGTGAACGGCGACGGTGTGAGATTGCCCGCGCGCTGGCGGCAAAGCCGTCGATCATGCTGCTCGATGAACCCTTTGCCGGGATTGACCCGCTTTCGATCAGCGATATCCGCGACCTTATCAAAGATCTGAAGCGGCGCGGCATCGGCGTGCTGATCACTGACCATAATGTGCGCGAAACGCTCGATATCGTGGATCGCGCCTGCATCATTTATGGCGGGCAAGTGCTGTTTGCCGGCACACCGCAAGCGCTTGTCGCCGATGAAAATGTGAAACGCCTCTATCTGGGCGAGAGCTTTACGTTGTGATTGTCCGGCGGGAGGCGATGTGATGCATTTGGGCGGGTCTTGGTCCGCCGGGGCTAAATCAGCCCACACCCCCTCCCGGCCGACCCAACAGTACAATGCCATGGGTAGGTCGGGAAGGTGTATGGGCTGGTGCCGTCCGAGCACGAGCAAGCTCCAATAATGGCACTCGGCCCACGCCTCGACCTTCGCCAATCGCAATCCTTGGTGATGACGCCGCAATTGCAGCAGGCGATCAAGCTGCTGGCGGCCTCCAATCTCGAAATCGAGACCTTTATCGGCGAAGCGCTCGAAGCAAATCCGCTGCTTGAAGCAGGCGCGGTGTCCTCGGAAAACACGGGCGACCCGGGTGAGCCTGATGACATTCCGCGCGAGGAATTCACATCGGATCAGCTGATGGCGCAAGGCGGCGGCGAAGGCGATGCCCCTCTAGACCTTGATGCGGGCGCGCTTGATCGGGATCGGGACACAGGCGATGGAAGCACGCTCTCGCGCTCCGCAAGCGCAGATGATTGGGGCGGCGCGGCCAATTCAGGGGCAGCTCCCGATGGTGATGCCCCCGACATAGAAGCAACGCGCGCCGCTCACATTACACTTGGCGAGCACTTGCTTTCGCAAATTGGCGCAGCGGCAAGCACGGAACGCGAAGGTTTCATCGCGCGGCACCTGATCGGGTTGCTTGATGATGCAGGTTATCTGACCATGGATTTGCGCGACATTGCCTTTGATTTGGGTGCAGCTCTTAGCGAAGTTGAAAGCGCGCTCGTAGCTGTACAGACACTCGACCCCAGCGGGGTGGGCGCACGTAGTCTGTCCGAATGCATCGCCATCCAGGCGCGGGAAGTCGACCGCTATGATCCGTGCATGGAAAGGTTGATCGACAATCTGGAGCTGATCGCGAAAGGCGAAGTCGCGCGTTTGAAACGGCTCTGCGGTGTGGACGAGGAGGACCTCGCCGACATGCTGAGCGAATTGCGCAGCTATGATCCCAAGCCTGGCCTCGCCTTCGCACCAGCAAGCGAGAGCGCGATTGTACCTGACATCCTCCTCACTCCCAATGGAGAGCATGGCTGGGATATCGCCCTTAACGAAGAGACACTTCCGCGCCTGGTGGTCAACCGCGATTATTATGTCGAGCTTTCGGACGGTGCGACCAATTCAGAGGCGCAAGGCTGGCTCAAGGAAAAGCTTGCCGATGCCCACTGGCTGATCCGCGCGCTCGACCAGCGGCAAAAGACCATTGTCAAGACAGCCGCAGAAATCGTTAAGCAGCAAGACGGATTCTTCCGCCGAGGGGTCTCCGAATTGAAGCCGCTCACACTGCGCGAGGTGGCTGAACAGATCGAGATGCACGAAAGCACAGTCAGCCGCGTCACCAGCAATAAATATCTGTGGTGCGAACGCGGGACGTTCGAACTCAAATATTTCTTCTCAAGCGGCGTTGGATCGAGCGATGGCGAGGGCGCATCGTCTGAAACCATCAAAGCGCGCATCAAGGCGCTGACAGACGCAGAAGATCCCAAGAAGGTGCTCTCCGATCAAGCGCTGGTTGATATGCTCAAGGAAGAGGGTTTCGACCTCGCGCGGCGCACGGTTGCCAAATATCGCGAAGCCATCGGGATCGGGTCCAGCGCGCAAAGACGGCGAGCCAAGAAGCTCGCAGGCTTATAAGAAAGAAACCATATTGGCACGTCGATCGACGGGGTCTGGCATAGGTAGAATCCCCGCGACTCGTGGAGTGAGGCCGGTTTACGCTAAATTAACCTTTCCCGTTCAGATGTTGTGTGGTTAATAGATGACAACACCTCTGAACGAGGCGTTACCGCACCAACTGAAGTGAGCCACCTCCGGGTCATTGGGGCAATTAGGGGAATAGCGATGCGCGTGCTGTTGATTGAGGACGAGCCGACAACCGCCAAGGCGATTGAGCTTATGCTCACGACTGAGGGCTTCAATGTTTACTCCACCGATCTCGGCGAAGAAGGCCTCGATCTGGGTAAGCTGTATGATTACGATATCATCCTGCTCGACCTGAACCTGCCGGACATGCACGGTTATGACGTTCTCAAGAAACTGCGCGTCGCCAAGGTGCAGACGCCGGTTCTGATCCTTTCGGGCATTGCCGAAATGGACAGCAAAATCCGCTCATTTGGCTTTGGCGCTGACGATTACGTGACCAAGCCGTTCCACCGCGAAGAGCTGGTTGCTCGTATCCACGCTGTTGTTCGTCGTTCAAAAGGCCACAGCCAGTCGATCATCCGCACCGGCAAGCTTGCTGTGAACCTCGACGCCAAGACCGTCGAAGTCGACAGCGCCCGCGTGCACCTGACCGGCAAGGAATATGCGATGCTCGAGCTGCTCAGCTTGCGCAAAGGCACCACGCTGACCAAAGAAATGTTCCTCAACCACCTTTATGGCGGCATGGACGAACCTGAGCTGAAGATCATCGACGTCTTCATCTGCAAGCTGCGAAAGAAGCTCAGCCATGCATGCGGCGGTGAGAACTACATCGAAACCGTCTGGGGCCGCGGCTATGTCCTGCGTGACCCGCATGAGGAAGCCGAGGCCGCGTAAAAGCCGCTTTCAACTAAAGTTCAACGAGGACGCCCGGAAGCCATCAGGCCGCCGGGCGTTTTCGTTTGTTCAATCGCGTTTGAGCGCAGGAGCAAAGTCCAGACCCGAAGGCTCCTGGAACGTGCGCAAACCGAACTCCGGCACGATGGCCATCAAATGGTCAAAGATATCGGACTGAATGCCCTCATATTCGTGCCAGATCGTCGTGCTTGTAAAACAGTAGAGCTCAATCGGCAGGCCCTGCGGACCGGGCGGCAACTGGCGGACAAGCAGAGTGAAATTCTCGTCAATGCGCGGATGCCATCTCAGATAGGCCAGAATGTAAGCGCGAAATGTGCCGATATTGGTGAGCCTGCGCGTATTCACCGTTGCATCGTCGCCGTCCAATTCGCTGGCGTTCCAATCCGCAATCTCCGCAGCTTTCGCAGTGAGATAGGGTTTGAGCACCCGAAATTTCTGAAGATCGATCACTTCGCTATCACCCAGAAATCGGATCGAGTTCTGATCCAGAATAATGCTGCGCTTGATCCGCCGTCCGCCGCTTTCGGCCATGCCGCGCCAATTGGCATAGCTGTCTGACACCAGCCGGTGGGTCGGAACGGTTACGATGGTCTTGTCGAAATTCTGGATTTTGACTGTGTGAAGGGAGATGTCGATCACATCGCCATCTGCGCCCATGCTGGGCATGGTAATCCAGTCGCCAACGCGCAGCATGTCATTGGTCGTAAGCTGCACGCTGGCGACAAGGCTGAGGATCGTATCCTTGAAAACCAGCAGCAGGACCGCCGTGATCGCCCCCAGTCCTGAAAGCAGCAGCAGCGGGCTTTCATCGATCAGGATCGAGATAACAATGATCGCCGCGCCGCATAGGACAAGAATCTTACCGACCTGGACGAAGCCCTTGATCGGACGGTTCTTTGAGCTGGGCAGCCGCTCATACAGTTCGTTTGCATAGGAAAGCCCGCGCACCATCGCCATCGCGACCGATACAACGATCAGGGCCTGCGCAGTGTGCGTCACGAAGGTCCGCACATCCTCGGACAGATTGGGCACAAGCTCAATCCCGCGCGAGATAAGCAATAGGGGGACCACCGTCGCCAACCAGCCCGCCGCCTTGTCATCGGTCTCGGTCTGCTGATCGAGATAGCGCGCCAAAGCTCTCAGGATGACTGCCTTGAGGATGTAATTCGCGATCACAGCCGCAAGGCCCAGCACAGTCAGGCCGATCAGTGTCTGCACCCAGGGCGCCTGCTCAGCTAAAAATAGGGAGATTTGTTCCATGTCCCGCGCGCTCTAGCGGGGATGTGCCCTCCGGCTCAACCCTTAGACCCTCTGGACAAGTGCGGATTTGATCGCCAATCGCACCGCCCATGACTGCGTATAAGGAAGGCGATCCCACCACTCTCAGCCGGCTCTATGGTCGCAGCGTCGGCAAGCCGCTGCGCGCACGCCATCAGGTGCTGGTCGACGAACTCTTGCCCAAGATCGCGGTGCCCGACAAAGGCCCCGTGACAGCCGAGGCACTGTTTGGCGAAGACTGCCCGCTGCATTTCGAGATCGGCTTTGGCGGGGGGGAGCACCTTGCCTATCGCGCGGATCTGCTGCCCAATCACGGCCTGATCGGGGCAGAACCCTACCTTAACGGCGTGGCCCAAGCGCTGGCGCATGTCGAAGAAGGCAAGCTCGCCAATGTCCGCCTCCATCACGGCGATGCGATCGAAGTGCTCCAGCGCATTCCCGATGGCGCGCTAACCATGGTCTATCTGCTCCATCCTGACCCCTGGCCCAAGGCGCGCCATGCCAAGCGGCGGATGATGAATGATGGCCCGGTGCAAATGATCGCGGACAAGCTAAAACCCGGCGGTGAGTTCCGGTTTGGCACTGATCACGCGGTCTATCTGCGCCACGCTCTGATGGTGATGCAGCGCTTTACCGATGAGTTCGAGTGGGTCGTCGAGGGCCCGGCAAGCTGGCAAAACCGACCGAGTGGCTGGTGCGAAACCCGCTATGAGCAAAAGGCGCGCGAAGTGTTCGAGCACGAGGTGTGGTATTTCAGGTTTCGGCGACGCTAATTTGCATTCCTGATGGCAGCACGCCACTCTGGCCAAAACGGGGGCATTCTATGGTAGCAAGACGGCAATTTCTCGGCGGACTCGTAGTGGCGGCGGGCGCTTTGTCTGCTTGCAGCGAAGTTCAATCCGGGCCAAGCAAAGCGGCACCCCAAGGTGGAGCCGGACGCCAGTCCAATCCCGAAACAGTGCCGCTTGATGCAGTTGCGCTTGAAGATGCGCTGGTTGGCTCATCCTATTTGGGCACGGGCGGCGGAGGCAGTCTTTCCGAAGCACGCGAGCTGATTGCCAAAGACCTTGCCGCCGGGCTGAGCTTCAATCAGATTTCGGTGGACAGCCTGAGCGATACAGACCGCGTCGCTTGCCCCTATGGCCTTGCCAGCCTTGCTCCCGTTAGCCCCGAAATGCAGGCCAAACTCGACGCAAGCACCAACAAGTCAGACGTACCCGTCCAGCTCGCATTTGAGACACTTGAAGAGCACCTTGGGCAAAAATTCGCTGGTGTCATCATGGGCGAGATCGGCCCGCTCAGCCTTGCAGAGGGCCTCTCCATCGCAGCGCGACTGGGCGTTCCTGCATTGGATGCCGATACGGTCGGACGCGCCGTGCCGGAGATCAACCAACACTCCGTCAAGGTTGCAGGCATACCGCTGACCCCCATTGGTGCGGCCACCCCATTCGGCGATCAATTGGTGGTCGAGAAGCTGGGTGATCCCACCCGTGCAGAAGATGTCCTTCGCAGCATCGCCATGGTCAGCACTGTGTGCGGTGTCACTGACAGCCCTATCACGGGCGCTCAGGCCAAGGCACCCGGCACGCTGGTCACAGGAAGTCTCACACTGGCGCGCAAGATTGGCGAAGCAGTGCGCTTGGCGAAGGACGCGAACACCGACCCGATCGAAGCGGCGCGAGCTGCAGGCGATGGCTATCTGCTGTTCACCGGAAGCGTCTCCGATTTCGATTGGCACGACGAAGATGGCTTCCTGCAGGGCAGACTGCAGATCGCGGGCATTGGCGAGTTTGGTGGTCAAAGCTTCGCAACCGACTACAAGAACGAGCATTTGGTCGCGCGCCGCAATGGCGAAGTGGTTGCCACCTGCCCGGATCTTATCAGCGTGATCGACCTTGAGACCTATGACGGGATCAACAATCCTGACTTTGTCAAAGGTCAAAAGGTCGCTGTTCTGGGCTTCCGCTGTGACCCTCTTTGGCGCGAAGAGGCTGGACTGGAAGTCTTCAGCCCGGCCTATTTCGGGTATGACGTTGACTACGTGCCGATTGAAGAGCTTTTGGCCTAAGCCACCACCCCAGCACTCGCCAGCACCGCCAGGGTCAGCACGTCGGGCGCAATTGCCGTCATCGGCGCAATCTGAACCGGCTTCTCCATACCCAGCAGCATCGGGCCCACCGTGGTGTTCGATCCCAGTTCGCGCAGCAGCTTGGCCGATAGGTTGGCCGATTGCAGGCCGGGCATCACCAGCACATTGGCCGGGCCGGAAAGGCGGCTGAAGGGGTAGAGCTTCATCACCGTAGGGTTGAGCGCGGCATCCGGTGCCATTTCGCCCTCATATTCAAAGCCCGGGTCCTCGCGGTCGAGGATGGCCACAGCCTGCCGGATATTGTCGAGCCATTGACCGGACGGATTGCCGAAGGTCGAATAGGACAGGAAAGCAACGCGCGGCTCATGCCCCATGCGGCGCGCAACAGCTGCGGTTTCCTTAGCAATGTAAGCCAGTTCCTCAGCGCTCGGGCGTTCGTTGATCGTGGTGTCGGCAAGGAATGTCGTGTGGTTCTTGCCGATCATCATGTGGATTCCGAAAGGCAGCACGCCCTCTTTCTTGTCCAGCACCAGATTCACTTCGCGCACGGTCTGCGCATAGGTGCGGGTCAGGCCCGAAATCATGCCGTCGCCATGACCCAGCGCAACCAGCAGAGCGGCGAAGACGTTGCGCTCCTGATTGACCATCCGGCGCACATCGCGTTCGGTATAGCCGCGCCGCTGCAGCCGCTTGTAGAGATAGTCCACCATTTGCGGGACATATTGGCTGTCGGCCGAGTTCTGAATTTCAAAGCTGCCGGGGTCCGACACCGAAAGCTGATGCAGCTTGTCGACCACCGCCTTGGTCCGCCCGACAAGGATCGGTGTGCCATAGCCAAAATCGCGGAACTGGATCGCGGCGCGCAGCACCACTTCCTCTTCGGCTTCGGCGAACACCATCCGCTTCGGATTGGCCTTGGCTTCGTTATAGACACCGGTCAGCACTGCCGTCGTAGGGTTGAGACGCGACTTGAGCTTGTGACGATATTCGTCAAGATCGGCGATTGGTGCTTTGGCGACGCCCGAGTCCATCGCCGCTTTCGCGACTGCGGAGGACACCACTTCAATAAGGCGCGGATCGAACGGGGCGGGGATGATGTAGTCGGTCCCGAACTTCTGGTTCTTGCCATAGGCGCTTGCCACTTCCTCGGGCACTCGCTCGCGCGCCAGTTCAGCGATGGCGGAGGCGGCGGCGACTTTCATTTCCTCATTGATCGTGGTTGCCTGAACGTCGAGCGCCCCGCGAAAGATGAAAGGAAAGCCCAGCACATTGTTGACCTGATTGGGAAAGTCGCTTCGCCCGGTGGCAATGATCGCATCGGGACGCACCGCTTTGGCTTCGTCAGGCATGATTTCGGGCACCGGGTTGGCCATGGCGAAGATGATTGGCTTGTCTGCCATCTTCTCGACCCATTCCGGCTTGAGTGCACCAGCCGCGGAAAGGCCCAGGAAGATATCTGCGCCGTCCAATGCTTCTTCCAGACTGGTGGCATCAGTCGCTACAGCGTGAGCGCTCTTCCACTGATCGACCTTGTCGCGACCCGGCGTGATCGGTCCGCTGCGATCGCACATGATCACATTCTCATGCGGCACACCCATCGCCTTGATCAGAGCAGTGCAGGCAATCGCCGCTGCACCCGCGCCGTTGACGACAACCTTGACGTCTGTGACCTCTCGCCCCGTCAGGTGACAGGCATTGAGGAGGCCTGCCGCGGTGATGATCGCGGTGCCGTGCTGATCATCGTGCATGATCGGAATGTTCATCCGCTCGCGCAGGGCCGCTTCGATGATGAAGCATTCGGGCGCCTTGATATCTTCAAGGTTGATCCCGCCAAAGCTCGGCTCCATCAGCGCGACCGCTTCGATAAACGCCTGCGGGTCTTCGGTAGCGAGTTCGATGTCGATCGAGTCCACATCGGCAAAGCGTTTGAACAGCACCGCCTTGCCTTCCATCACCGGCTTCGATGCAAGCGCGCCGAGATTGCCTAGTCCAAGGATGGCTGACCCGTTGGAGATCACCGCCACAAGGTTCGCCTTTGCGGTGTAGCGCGCGGCGAGTGAAGGGTCTTCCGCAATGGCCTCAACTGGCGCAGCAACACCGGGCGAATAGGCAAGGCTCAAATCGCGCTGCGAGGTCATCGGCTTGGTCGCGACGACTTCCAGCTTACCCGGACGGATCGTCTCGTGGTAGAAAAGCGCCTCGCGCGTGGTGAAACCGCCTTTGGGTTCTTCGGCCATATTGCAATCCCTGTTTCGCTGTTTGGGAGCCTCTAGCTCGCCTGTGTGACAAGTCATAGGAGATTTGCGTCAAGCGTGGAGAGTTCCGGGTGAGCCTCGCAGATGAGCGATCAGGGGATAGCCTAAAGCCTTCCCCTGCCGAATCGCTGCAAGGCTGGTTAACCACTGCGAATGGCCGCTGCGTCCTCCTCCAAACCCAATTCCAGGCCCACGCCGATGATGGAGCAATATCTCGCGCTCAAAGCCGAGGCAGCGGGGTCCTTGCTGTTCTATCGGATGGGCGACTTCTTCGAGCTGTTCTTTGACGATGCCAAGCGTGCCTCGGCCATTCTTGATATCGCGCTGACTGCGCGCGGAGAGCATGACGGAAAGCCGGTGGCGATGTGCGGCGTCCCGGTGCACGCGGCAGAAGGCTATCTCGCGCGGTTGATCAAGGCTGGCGAGCGGGTTGCCATTGCCGAGCAAGTCGAAACTCCCGACGAAGCCAAGGCACGCGCCAAACGCGAAGGGAAACCTTCGTCCAAAGTGCTGGTCAAACGCGACATAGTTCGCTTTGTCACTGCTGGCACCCTCACCGAAGAGGCCCTTCTCGAACCGCGCCGGGCCAATGTTTTGGTGGCGCTGGCCGAAGTTCGCGGGAGCGTGGGGTTCGCTTCGGTTGATATCTCGACAGGGGTGATGGTGCTGTCCGAGTGCTCGCCCGGCCTGCTGAGCGCAGAGCTTGCGCGGCTTGCGCCGAGTGAAATTGTTGTGCCCGAGGGCTGGGATTGGGACACGCCCGAAGACCCCGCCTTCCATGCCAAGAGCGCCTTTGAAAGCGACAGCGGAACCGCCCTACTTTGCGATTTGCACGGGGTTGCCACACTGGATGGGTTTGGAACATTCAGCCGAGCCATGTGCGCAGCAGCCGGAGGACTGATCTCCTATCTTGACCACGTCGGGCGTGGCACGCTGCCGCTGCTTCTGCCGCCAATTCTCGGCAGCGAAAGTGCGACCATGGTGATGGACGAGGCAACCCGCACCAGCCTCGAAATTCTGGCGAGCAGCGCGGGTGGACGGGCAGGCAGTCTAGTGGCCACATTGGATCGTTGCTCGACCGGCGCGGGGTCGCGATTGCTCGCTGAAGATCTTTCAGCACCGTTGCTGGATGCCGACGGGATCACAAAGCGGCTGGCACTTGTCCAGTATTTCCGCGACCGACCAATTGAGCGCTCTTCGCTGCGCGACCTCCTGCGTGGCCTACCTGACCTTGGCCGTGCACTGGGCAGGATCGTCGCAGGAAGAGGAAGCCCGCGTGATCTGGGGCAGGTGCGAGACGGTCTTGCCGAAGCACGGCTTATCAAAGACGGTCTCGCCGCACTGCGAGACAAGCCGCCGCTGCTCGACATGCTCTTGCCGCGCCTTGCCGGGCATGGCGCGCTAACCGACTGGCTGAGCCGCGCGCTTGTCCCCTCGCCACCCACAGAGCGCTCAAACGGGGGCTACATCGCCGATGGCTATGATGCCGGGCTAGACGAATTGCGCAGCGTATCGGGCAATGCCCGCCGAGCCATCGCCGCGATGGAAGCGCGCTATCGCAACGAAACGGGCATTGCGAGCCTGAAGATCAAGCATAATGGCGTGCTCGGCTATTTCATCGAAGTGCCCAGCCGCCATGCCGACAGCCTGATGGCACCCGATAGCGGCTTTACCCATCGCCAGACGATGAAAGGTGCGGTCCGCTTTAACTCGCTCTCGCTGCACGAAGAAGCCTCGCGCATTTCGGAGAGCGGAGGACGCGCGCTGGCGGCGGAAGATGCGCATTTCGAAGAGCTTGTCGCCGCGATCAGCGAAGCGCGCGAAGCCATCGCCGACACAGCCGCCGCTATCGCGCGGATCGATGTTGCCGCGGGCAATGCAGAGCGCGCGGCAGAGGGCGATTGGTGCCGTCCCGAAATCGATGAAGCGCCGGGCCTCGCGATTACCGCAGGGCGTCACCCTGTTGTCGAAGCGGCTCTGGCCAAGATTGGGGAGCGGTTCGTCGCCAACGATTGCGGTCTCTCACCGCACAACCGCCTGTGGCTGATCGGCGGGCCGAACATGGGCGGTAAATCAACCTTCCTTAGGCAGAACGCGCTGATCGTTCTGATGGCGCAGGCGGGATGTTACGTTCCTGCCGAAGCCGCGCGGATCGGGCTGGTGGACCGTCTGTTCAGTCGCGTGGGCGCCTCGGACAATCTGGCGCGCGGTCGCTCCACTTTCATGGTCGAGATGGTGGAGACCGCCGCCATCCTCTCCCAAGCGACCGATCGCAGCTTTGTGATTCTTGACGAAGTGGGACGCGGCACATCCACCTATGATGGCGTGGCGCTGGCCTGGGCGGTGGTCGAAGCGGTGCATTCGCAAATCGGATGCCGCTGCCTATTCGCAACGCATTATCACGAGCTCGCCCGGTTGGCAGACAGCTGTGAGGCGCTGTCGCTCCACCATGTGCGCGCGCGGGAATGGAAGGGCGATCTGGTACTGTTGCACGAACTGGCTGAAGGGGCTGCTGACCGATCCTATGGCCTTGCAGTGGCAAAGCTTGCAGGGGTTCCTCCTTCCGTTGTCTCGCGTGCCAAGTCGGTTCTGGATCGCCTCGAACAGACTCGCGCTAAGACCGGCGGGATTGCGAGCGGGCTGGGCGAATTGCCCTTGTTCGCTGCCTCTGCATCTCCCGATCCGGCCGAGCCCACTGGCGCCGACAAATTGGCTGATCGCCTAAAGCAAACTGACATTGACGCGCTCTCGCCGCGCGAGGCGTTGGATTTGCTCTACGAGTTGAAACGAGAAATCCCTGAAGAGCGCTAATTGCACCAAACATTAACCGCTTTGCTGATAGCGTCATGGCCATGGCAAACGGACTTTTTGGAAGCAGCAAGAGTACGCTTATTTTCGCTGGCGGCGTCGTTGCTTGCGCAGCCATTGTGGCGACCAGCATGGGGAGCCAGTTCGTTCCAAAGCCAGAGGACATAAACGCCCAAGAACGAGAGGCCGCAGCGGCGCAGAAAGCTCAGTCCAAGAAGAAGAAAATAGCATCGAACGCCGGGCAATCGGCCTTCGGCAATTTTGCGGACGATAGCGAGTTGATGGACGATGCTAGCGGCTTTGATACAGAACCCGATTTCAGCGATTTGGGCTATTCGGACAATTCGATTGCAGAGAGCTCAAGCAGCTCTTCGGATTCTAATGACGGTGGATTTGCAAGGGCTCCCGGACCACGCACGTCACGCGGGACAAGGTCGGCTGACAACAGCGTGTTCGAATCCAACACGATGAAAACGCCGCGGTCTCAGCTGATTCCGCCAAATAAAGCGACAAATTGGAAGAAGGCAAACTAGCCTGATCGACCTGCTGCGCGTTAGCGGGTCGGCACCGGTGCCTCGCCTGAGTAGTCGTAAAAACCGCGCCCGCTCTTGCGGCCCAGCCAACCGGCTTCGACATATTTCACCAGCAGCGGAGCCGGGCGATACTTACTGTCGCGTGTGGTCTTGTAGAGAACCTTGATAATGTCGAGGCAGGTGTCGAGGCCCACAAAATCCGCCAGTTGCAGCGGCCCCATCGGGTGATTGAGGCCAAGGCGGCAACCCTTATCGATATCCTCGATACCGGCGGTGGACTGGCCCAGCACGAACACCGCTTCGTTGATCATCGGCAGCAAGATGCGGTTGACGACAAATCCAGGCTCATCCTGAGAGAGCACAACTTCCTTGCCCAACCCTTCGGCAAAAGTGGTCACCCGGTCAGTCGTTACCTGTGCGGTGGCAAGGCCGGGGATGACTTCGATCAGGCCCATCACCGGGACAGGGTTAAAGAAGTGCAGGCCAATGAACCGTGCAGGATCAGGCGAATGGTTCGCCATGCGCGTGATCGGAATGGAACTGGTGTTCGACGCCATGATGGCGGTGGGAGCGAGAACTTTGCCGGCGTTTTCGAAGATCGCCTGCTTGATCGGCTCTTTCTCGGTCGCCGCCTCGATGATCAGATCGGCCGCTTCCATCGGTGCATAGTCGGCAACAGGAGTGATTCGGGCCAAGAGCGCCTCGGCTGCGTCGGCTTCAATCTTGCCGCGACCGACCAACTTGGTCACGGCTTTGTCGATGCGCGCCATACCCGCCTCGGCACGAGCAAGGTCGATGTCGGCCAGCATGACCTGCATGCCATGACCTGCGACTGCCTGGGCAATGCCCGAGCCCATCTGACCGGCCCCGATAACCGCGATATTCCGCATAGCAGCATTTCCTTCGCAAGTGCAGCAATTGTGTTGGCTCGCGTCGTTAGCGGCGCTTGAAGCGGTTGGCTAGAGCGATGAAGGTCGCATGCACCTTGAAACCAAGGATCAGCGGTTGGCGCCGGGCACCCATTTTACATCGTCGGCACCATTGCCATTGGCTACGCGGGCGAGGACAAAGAGCAAGTCCGACAGACGATTAATATAAATCAGGGCAGCAGGATTGACTGCGTCTATGGCGGCCAGCGCGGTCATGGCGCGCTCTGCCCCGCGGGTGCTGGCGCGGGCGACATGAATGCGCGCGGCTGCCTCACTCCCGCCGGGAAGGACAAAACTGGTGAGCGGATCTAGATGCTCGTTAAGCGCATCGATCTGCGCTTCCAGCCACTCGCCCTGGATTGGCACCATGCGCAGCACCATCTCGCCCGGTGCAAAATCACCATCCTCGGCAGGCGTCGCCAAATCAGCCCCAAGATCAAAGAGATCGTTCTGCACGCGCGTCAAAAGGGCTCGGTTACCCTCATCCTCAATCGCACAAATCGCGAGGCCAATCAGGCTGTTCGTCTCGTCCACCGCGCCCATTGCCGCAATGCGGGCCGAGTGCTTGGCTGTGCGCGACCCATCGACGAGACCGGTCGTGCCGTCATCACCCGTGCGGGTGTAAATCTTGTTGAGCTTGACCATAAAGGTGGATCAGCTGCCGCTGCCCGCTGCGAGCAGGCCAATGACCACCACCACAGCAATCGCAGCGGCCTGATACTTGATGCGCGCGAACATCGCCTTGTTCTGCAAATTCTGCATTTCGGTGACGGTTTCGCCTTCACCGCTTTCAAGGTTGATCTTCGTAGTCTTGAGAAATGCAATCACGCCCCGGACCAGGGAAAAAACGACAAGCGCGGCGAGCACCACGAACACAGCTGTGAGGAAATAGACCATGGCTTCTAAATAGTCAGTGCGCGCTCAGGTTCCAGCGCTCATTGAGCCTTTGATCGTTTAAGGCCCCTTCCGGACGCGCAAGTGCTCCGCGAGCGCAAGCCCATCCTCGCCTGATCGACGCCTGTCGGACAAGGCAGGCGACCCTCGACGCTTGGACAGTTTCATGCCGTCTTCATCCATCAGCAAATCATGATGATGCCATGTTGGAACCGGCAGATTGAACAAGGCCTGGACAATCCGGTGAACGTTGGTCGCGGCGAACAGGTCCACGCCCCGAGTAACCAGAGTCACTCCATCGGCTGCGTCATCAAGGGTGACCGCCAGATGATAGCTTGCCGGCGTATCCTTTCGCACGAGCACAACATCGCCAAATTCACGCAGATCGGCAATCTGGCTTCCGGCTTGATCATCGGTCCAGCTCAGCTCGCCAACCTCGTCCATGGCCTTTTCGACATCAAGCCGGAGCGCTGAGGGCCTCGCAGGATCAAGCGATTTGCCCTTGCAGGTTCCCGGATAGATAAGGCCCTCTTCTCCCCGTCGCGCGCCGAAGATTTCGATCTCCTTACGGGTGCAGGTGCATGCATAGAGCAGGCCCCGATCAAGAAGTTCGCTCGCGGCGATTGCGTATTGTTCAAGTCTGGTCGATTGCGGCGCCACTTCGCGCCACTCCAGCCCCAGCCACTCTAGATTGCGGCGGTACTCATCGATCAGCTCTGGCCGGGTTCGCCCTCCATCGATATCCTCGATGCGCAGCAGAAACGACCCTCCGGCGGCGCGCGCTAGATCATGCGCTACAATCGCAGAATAGGCATGGCCCAAATGCATCGGGCCGTTCGGGCTTGGCGCAAAGCGCGTGACGATACTCATGGCTTTCAGGGTTTTGACACACCGGCGCGCGACACACCATCCACTGTCTGCCCCACCACCTTGAACATGTTATCCACAAGGTACCCACAAACTTACCAAGGCCGACACTTAATTCCTTGCCGTAGATCGCAATGCTGTAACAACTTTGACTCATAGGCCTGCCACGCCATAACTGCGTTCAGTCAGGGAGGAGCACCAAGTGTTCAAAGCCGAACTGATAGAAAGGGCTGCAAGGTTTCGCGGCGCTGAGGAAGATCCGACACGCAACCTGTCGGCCTGCCCTGCGCTTGTGCTCAACGCCGACTACACGCCGCTCTCCTATTACCCCCTCAGCGTTTGGCCGTGGCAGACCGCCATCAAGGCGGTGTTCCTCGACCGAGTCGACATCGTTGCGAGCTATGATCGCGAGGTTCACTCGCCCAGCCTCGATATGAAGATCCCGAGTGTGATCGCGCTCAGGCAGTATGTGAAGCAAAGCGAGTTTCCCGCTTTCACCCGCTTCAACCTGTTCCTGCGCGATCGCTTTCAGTGCCAGTATTGCGGCAGCACCGAGCATCTGACGTTCGACCACGTGATCCCGCGCCGTCTGGGCGGCAAGACCACGTGGGAGAACATCATCACCGCCTGCGCACCGTGCAATATGAAGAAGGGGGGACGCACCCCGAAGCAGGCCAATATGCCGGTGGCGATGAAGCCCATCCGCCCCACCAGTTGGCAGCTTCAGCAGCAGGGCAAGATGTTCCCGCCCAACTATCTCCACGAAACCTGGCGCGACTGGCTCTATTGGGACATCGAGCTCGAGGCTTGACCCTGGGCGGTATGGCAGCGAGTTTCGCGGAATGACCGCGCTTATCTTGTCCGCTGTGTTGATCGCGGCGACGATCTTCATCCATTATGAAACGCTTCGCCTCACAGCGATGGGCGCGACGGACTTGCACGTACATCCGCGCATGCGGCTCTGGATGATGATGGGCGGTGCGATGCTCTCACACCTTATCCATATCGCGCTGTATGCAGGCGCCTATCTGGCGATGGAGTTCGAGCTTGGCGTCGGTGCCATCGAAGGGCCGGACAGCGGAAGCTTCAACGATGCGTTCTACTTCTCGATCGTCTGCTACACGACATTGGGCTTTGGCGACGTCTATCCGTCAGGGCAGCTCAGGCTCTTAAGCGGCATCGAAGCGCTCAACGGCCTAGTCATGGTCACATGGACCGCCTCGATGACATACCTGCATATGGAGCGCTTTTGGCGATTGGGTGCCGGAGGGAGGGAATTCGATTAGTGCAAGAACGGAAGGATAGTATGTTTGGCCCCACGCGACCGCACCAATTTACAGGGATCAAAGTTGCCCTCGCCTGCCTCACTATCGGCATTGCGAGCTATCCCGGTGACCTCGCACAAGCCAAACCCTGCGGGATGGTGGATGGCAGCGAGGTTTGCCTGGGTGAGATTGATCCGCGTAGCAAACTCTCCGAACAAGAGTTCGTGTGAGGCACCCTATCTGATCGGGGATCTTGTTGAGAGCCTGATTTCGGACGGATACAAGCTGCCCTGCGACCTTTCCTAGGCGCTCGTCGTTACGTCACCGTCGCCCGCTGATTGAACGCATCCCTCTGCCACTCGCCGGTTTCGATCACCTCGGCCAGATGGCGGGCGGCTTCGGCAATTTCAGCGAAAGTGAGATAGGCCGGCGCAAAGCCCAACCGTAAAATGTCGGGATCGCGGAAGTCGCCAATGACGCCGCGTGCGATCAAGGCCTGACAAATGGCGTAGGCGTCGGGATGCCGGAAGGAGAGTTGGCTGCCACGCTCATCACTTCGCGCGGGGCTGACAAGGTCAAGCCCCAGCCCCTGCACAGCGAGGCATGCGAGGAAGAACTCGGAAAGCGCCTGCGACTTGGCGTAAAGTCGATCAACGCCAATCTCGGCGATCAGGTCGACGCCTACTTCCAGTGCGGTAAGGCCGAGGACGGGTGAGGTGCCGCACTGCAATTGCTCAATGCCCGCAGCCGGCTCGTAATCATCGGAAAAAGCGAAGGGCCGGGCATGGCCAAACCAACCGGTGAGCGGTTGCTTGAGGCTACCCAGATGTCGCTCGGCAACAAAGGCAAAAGCGGGCGCACCCGGACCTCCGCACAGATATTTATAGCCGCAGCCGGTGGCAAAGTCGGCGTCGACGGTATTGAGATCCACCGGCATTGCCCCAGTCGTGTGCGAGAGATCCCATAGCACCAAAGCACCCGCCTCATGCGCAGCCTTAGTGAGTTCGGCCATGTCGAAAAGCTCGCCGCTCTTATAATGCGCATGGGTCAGCATCAGCAGCGCGACATCTTCTTCGAGCGCGTCAAACAGAGCGTCTCGCGAAGCTAGCCGCCGCTCGGCCAGACCTTGCCGCTCAAGCCCCTGGATCATGTAGATATCGGTGGGGAAATTGCCCGGCTCAGACAGGATCACCTTGCGGCCAGGACGCATGTCGAGCGCGGCGGCGATAAGCTTGAACAGGTTGGCGCTAACCGTGTCGCACGCAATCACTTCATGCGGCTTCGCGCCGATAAGCGGGGCGATCTTGGCACCGATGCGACTGCCCATTTCAAACCAGCCGGCATCATTCCACGAACGGATCAGACCCTCACCCCATTCCTGCTCAACCGCGCGGGCCATGGCGGCAGGGGTCGCCTTCGGCAACGCACCCAGCGAATTTCCGTCGAGATAGATTACGCCTTGGGGCAGATGGAACCGGTCTCGGTACAGGCCAAGCGGGTCGGCGGCGTCGAGCTCGCGGGCTTTTTCAATCAGGCTCATGGCAGCTCTCGCAAGATCGCGCGAACCGGCGAGGCATCGGCATTCAAAACGGGCAGTGGCAAGGCGATGAGCTCGTATCGGCCTTCTGGCACGTCATCGAGGACCAGCCCTTCGAGCACGCGCATATCGTGTTTGAGCACCGCTTTATGCGCGAGCATCTCCTTGGAATCCTGCGGGTCTATCGAAGGCGTATCGATCCCGACCAGCTTCACGCCCTGCACGGCAAGCCACTCGATAGCTTCAGGAGAAATGGCAGTGGTGTCGGCGTCCCATTCGTCATGCGGGAATTGCTCGAAAGTGCGGAACAGCACACGGTCGGCGCTGTGCAGATGCGGCAAGTCGCCCACCTCAATCGCCGCGCCCGAACGCCTTGCATCCACCACCAGGCACTCGCCAAGGTAAGGCTCCAAAGCGACGCTGGCGATGTCAGGGGCGGTCTGAGAATAGTGCAAGGGCGCATCGGCATGCGCGCCGGAATGAGTAGAAAGGGTCAAAGCCGAGACATTGACGGGCGCCCCCTCCTCCATGCGCCAAGTGCGCTCATGACGAAACGCAGTGTCGCCCGGCCAGACGGGAAGCGAGGGCCGTAAGGGCTGCGAGATGTCCCAGATGCGGCGTGTCATATTGCGGTCCTAACGCTGAGGAGTTCGGGAAAGAAGGCCTGCTTCAGCACCCCTTCCAAATAGGGCACACCCGGCGTGCCTCCTGTCCCGCGTTTGAAACCGATGATCCGCTCAACAGTTTTCAGATGGCCAAATCGCCAGCGTTGGAAATGGTATTCGAGGTCGACCAGTTTTTCCGCCAGCTCGTATAAATCCCAATATTCTTGTGGATCGCGATAGATGCTCGCCCAAGCAGCCTCAACGCTGTTATGGGCGCTATAGGGTGCTTTCAGGTCCCTTTCAGTCACGCTTGGATCAATCGCGAAACCGCGCCGGACAAGCAGGGCAATAGCGGCATCATAAAGGCTCGCGCGCGCCATCTCGTCCGTCAGGGTCTCTGACCAATCGCCCGTTTTCGCATGCAGTTTCACATGCCTCGCATCGCGCCCGCCGAGCATGAATTCCATCATCCGATATTGCGGAGACTGAAAGCCGGACGACGCGCCCAGATGCGGCCGGATCGCCGAGTAATCATGCGGGGTCATGGTGCTGAGAACGTCCCAGCTCTGAATCAATTGCGCCTGCGCACGTGCCACCCGCGCCAGCATCTTGAATGCAGGCCGCAAGTCATCTG
Organism: Pseudomonadota bacterium; assembly: GCA_039822745.1. GTDB lineage: Bacteria > Pseudomonadota > Alphaproteobacteria > Sphingomonadales > Sphingomonadaceae > Erythrobacter. The sequence goes on from JBCBMN010000003.1 coordinate 50,702, forward strand.
CTTCAATGGCTTCGCGCGCACTGGTGAGTTCATGGAGGCACAGCTTAAGCCACAATTCGCTCGCCTGATGGACGATGATAAACAGCAATTCGTCATGCGCGCCCGAGGCAGGATGCTGCGCCTGAAGGATCCGCTCAAGGTCGAGATAGCTGGTATAGGTGACGGGCTCACTCATCGCCCCGTCAGCCCTAGCGCGTGTCGCTGCGCGCGCAAGTCAGCCTTCCAGAATGCGGGTTTCGGGATGATGCTTATCGAGGTGCTTTTTGATGATCCTCAGGTTGCGCGTGTTCGACCGGAACATGAGGTCAGCCGCATCGCCCACCAAGGGAACAAGGCCGATCACGGTGTCAAAGGCCACATTGGCGCCCATGCGGGTAAGCGACCACTTCGACAGACCCAGATTGCGCGCTTCCCAAACGATGTACGCACCAAGTGCAGTGGTGATGACGTCACCCAAAACGGGCACCAGACCGATCAAGGCATCCATTCCCACCGGTATGTTCACACCGGGGATGCGAAAGCTCCGCTCAAGCAGGAACTCCATCGCCTCTACGCGGGCTCTAACCGAGGCTGGATCAGAGCCAGTCGGAAGTGAAAAGCTCACGACTTCAGGCCGATCACCGGACCAATCGCTGGTGTTAGGCTCAAGCTTGGTAGGCGTCTTCATCTGTATTCCTCCGCACTCTACGTGGTGGGTCCGGACAGCGGGAACAAGGGGTGAAGGCCCCAAGGATTGGGTTCGTAGTTTGAAATCGAGCCGCGAACGAGCGACCAACGGACCGGCGCACCAAGCGGGATAAAGACGTCTTCGGCTACAAGAACCTGATGCGCATCGGCCAGGATACGCTGTTTGGCTCTCGCATCTCGGATGCTCAAGGATGCGCGCACAATCTCGTCAACTGCCTCTGAACAAAGGCCAATTTCCAGATCGCAGTTGAACTGGTTCAGATACCACCGCGGGCTGGAATAACGGGCGAGGCGGTCCCGCCATTCAAGATCCGCACCTGCGCCTGGCAACACTTGAACCGCGCGAACGCCAATCTGGGCCCAGTCCCTCGCAATGCCCTGAAACAGCAAGTCACTCCCCGGCCCTGGCGGCATGCCAATACGAAGCACGACCTCTTCTTCGGGATTATCGCCTTTCCATCGCGCAATGCGCTGGGCGGCGACGGATCGTCTGTCTTCGAGCGACAGCCCGTCCCACCGCGTATCTGCCAGCCCCAGACCCTCAAAAAGCTCAGGTGGCACGATCCAGCTTGTCGGCTGCCAGCCGCTGAGACCAAAGGGCTCAATCAGTGCAGTTCGATCGAGCGCCATCGAAAGCGCCTCGCGCATCGCCGGGTCTTCCAGAACCCCCTGGTCGCTCGTGAACACCAGGCCAAACACTCCTTGAGTGGGATCCACCCGGATTGTTCCTCGAAACAGAGGCCCTAGATTGATCTGAGGAAACGATGTCAGCGTGCCGTTCAGTATGACATCGGCTCGCCCATCAGAGAAGGCTTCAATGGCGGCGCCGGGAGGCAAAGATCTGACGGAGAGCGGGCGGCTCGCAACCTCCCAATCCGGGCGCCGCGGCAAGCCGCGCTCCTGTGGTGAAAGCGCGCTCAATCTGACCAGCGGCTGGTCTTCATCGCGTGACATCACCATCGGACCGGCGCCACTGCCGCTTTTGATGATGCCCAATTCGGGTTGAGCGAGAAGGCGCAGAAAGTCGGGCATGGGGCTGGAAAGTCGCAATTCGACAACCCGTTCGGTCATCGCCCGAACTTCCGTGACTTTTGCGAGGTCAAGGCCAAGCGAGGTTCCCTCAAGCTGGTTTAACAGATCTCGCAAAGCAGAGCGGATGTCGGTTGCGGTTATTGCTTCGCCGTCAGGCCACGCCCTTTCGCCCAGGCGGAAAATATAGCTTTGGCCATCATCGGTGACGATCCAGCGCTCAGCGATAGCGGGAACAACCTGGCCAGCGGGATCAAGTGCGACAAGGCCCTCTTTCGAAGCAGCGCGCATGTGTTGCCCGGCGGCAGAGAGGCGAACGCCCTCTTCAAAGAGGCTTCCCGGATCGCCAATAATGGCGACTTCTATGGGACCATCCGCCGGAAACTGGCCACAACCTGACAGCGCCAAGGCGGACGCCAAAAAGATGCAAAGAGAAGCGCGGGGTCCCATTTCATGCACTGCCTAGCAGACGCATTCTCGCACGTCAGCGCGCGATGGCAGGATTTCAGATCAATAGGCGACAATATTCGCCCGAGAGCGCTCAGACCTTACGAAATGTGGAAGGGTCTGGCGGTGGAGGTGCACGATGCGCCCAAGAAGAGTCGTGTGTAAGCGCGGGATCATTCTGGTCTGGCTCAGCCGGCTTGCGGGCGCGCTGTGAGTCGATTTCGCGGTCGAATGCAATTCCGAAGCGTTTATCCTGAACCCAGGCGACGCTGCCGCCAACTTTGCCGACATTGCGCATTTCGACTTCAAGCCGCGCACCGCGCTGAACGAAAACGCTGCCTTCAGCCATCATGCCGCCGTCCGACAGATTGCGAACTCTAACGCGATGCGTATCTGCTTCTTGTTCAACGCGGATATTGGCGAGCAGAAACAGGCTGTCGCGTGCCACGCTGCGTGTATCCACACCCGTCATCTTGCCCTGCCTCCTGTTGTTTCACTTCCTAGTTTTGCGCCATGGAAGGAGAAGAATTCGTGTCGCCCTATGCGGCTGCTGGTTGAAACCAACCGCGCACACCGGCGGGACTAAGACAAGCGAGGTAAACGCTTCGTTAAAACATGTAAGGCCGCAGGACGCATTCAGCGGGCCGTCCCAGACTGGTACGAAGTTGCGCCAGAACCTTCAAAAATTTGCAGACCCCGACTGGCACGGAAGGCCGTCCCTAAGCGTCGCGGCTGACCTTCTCGCGCCGTTCGTGCGCTTCCTGCGCCTCAACAGTCATGGTAGCGACAGGACGAGCGATCAGTCGCTTGAGGCCGATAGGGTCGCCTGACACTTCGCAATAGCCATATTCGCCTTCCTCAATCCGGCGCAGAGCAGAATCGATCTTCGAGATCAATTTACGCTGGCGATCACGGGTGCGCAGTTCGATGCCCCAATCGGTCTCGCTGGAAGCACGATCGTTCAAGTCAGCCTCGCGAATGGGGCCGTCTTTGAGGGATTGCATCGTCTGGTCTGCGGCGGTGTGGATTGACCGCTTCCACTCAAGCAGCAGCATCCGGAAATAAGCTTGCTGCGTTTCATTCATATACTCTTCGTCGTCGCTCGGAACGTAATCCGAAGCGAGCATGCGCTTGGTCTCTTCGAGTATGTTGATTTCGTCAGCCGCAGACGTTGCCATTAGGCCCTCTTGTAACAGTCATGTTCGCCTGACAGTCCCATATCAGCGCCTGAGTGCCCTCATTGGCCGGCTTGCCCCCCAGCAAGTCGTAGCGATTGAAAGCGCCTATACGGACGAGGACTAAGGCTAGCAAGCGCCTTTGCAATTTATGCCGCTTTGGGGGGCGCAAAGCTGCAATCTGCGACGCCTTGATGGGGCAAGATACAACTAATCGAGAATAGCGTTAACCAATTGTTAGCCATGATCCGCAAGACCTTGGTCCAGCGATCGACCAGTCATGGACTTGGGGGTGAGATCGCCAAACAGACTGCAAATGCAACTGGGGATTGCACGATGGAACTGAAAGCGATTTATACGACAGAGTTCGAAGTGACCGACAGCAAGGCTGGCGACATGGTTGTTGCCAGAGCTCTGGCGGCTGCTGCGCAAGGCGACATGTCAGCATTCTTCGATCTTGGTGTTGTCTATTCAACGGGTAGCCATGGCGTCGCCAGTGATCTTGTCGAAGCGCATAAGTGGTTCAATATCGCTGCCTCACGCGGACACGAAGACGCTGCCTATTGCCGTGCTGATGTTTCTGACGAAATGACAGCCCGCGAGATTGCTGAGGCCCAACGCCGCGCACGCCAATGGCTCGCCCAGGAACGTCGCCGCGCTGCTTGAGCGTACTTTCAATCCCGGTTCTTGAAGGGCGTGCGCTCGTCGAGAAACAGCTGATCGGTGGCGATCCCTTCGCGTTCTCGCTCAAGATAGTCGGCGACCGCGGCACGAAAACCGGGATCTGCGATCCAGTGGGCTGACCATGTTTTCACTGGCTCATAACCGCGTGCAAGTTTGTGCCCGCCTTGCGCTCCAGCCTCAACCCGATCCAGACCGAGCTCAATCGCCAGATCAATCGCTTGATAATAGCACAGCTCAAAGTGCAGGAAGCGCACATCGCGTGTGCACCCCCAATAGCGCCCATAAAGCGCATCTGACCCTATGAAATTGAGCGCTCCAGCAATCGGATAATCCTCCTCAAAGGCGAGGATGAGCACCAGCCGATCCCCCATCCGTTCCCCCAGCAAGGTAAACGCCTCGCGCGTGAGATAGGGCGTGCCCCATTTGCGCATTCCGGTGTCCTGGTAGAAGATCCAGAAAGCGTCCCAATGCTCGGGCTTTATGTCGTCGCCTGAAAGCTTTTCGATCCTCAAGCCCTGTTGCGCCGTCTCCCTTTCCTTGCGCAGATTCTTGCGCTTGCGCGAAGCGAGATCGTCAAGAAAGCCCTGGAACGTGTCATAGTCGCGGTTGAGCCAGTGGAACTGCAAGTCCGACCGCATCAGCCAATCGCCCGCTTCGAACAGCTCCAGCTGATCAGGCTCAATGAAGGTCGCATGCGCGCTGGAAAGCTTGCTCTGCAGGCACACCGCTTCGGCACCTTTCAGCAAATGCGGAGCAAGCGCAGGGTCTGAAAGCAGCAGGCGCGGGCCATTTGCCGGAGTGAATGGCGCGGCAATCTGCAGCTTGGGGTAATAGCGCCCGCCGGCCCGGTGCAGCGCATCGGCCCAGCTGTGATCGAAGACATACTCACCTTGGCTGTGCCCCTTGGCATAGCTCGGCATTGCGGCGAGCAGATTTTCCTGCGCGTCCTGAATGACTATGGGCACAGGGTCCCAGCCGGTCCCTTCCCCGACGCTGCCAGAATCCTCTATCGCGGTCAGAAATTCGTGGCTGACAAAGGGGTTTCGCTGGCCGCCCAAAGCGTTCCAGGCATCTGCTTCGAAGCTGCCTACCGATGGAGCCAACCTGACAGTCAATTCAGAGGCAGGCGGCGCATTATCGCTCATGCAAGGGCCTCACCTTCAGCGATCAGCGCGTCGGCCAACCTTGCAGCGTTAACCCAATCCTCGCCATTGCGGATCGTCCAACTCAAAAGCGGTTTGCCAGCAGCGCGCCAAGATGCGGCTTCGCCTTTAGTCAGGTCGCGGTGATCGATCGCGAGGAAATCCGGATCTGCCTGCTCAATAACGGATGCATCGCGCCACATGTGTTCGAAACCGTTGAGATAGCTATCCGTGCCCACAAGGCCACGACAAGTCTGCGGTGAGTGAGACGCAAACCATTCAGGGACGCGCGGGTCAAAGCTCATCACGGCGTGATTACCCGCATAGTCCGCAAGCGCCTGCGCGACCTCGGCGCAACTTGCATCGACGTCATAGTCAGGCTTTGACTTGATCTCTATCAGCACAGGCGTTCGGCCGGCGACGAATCTGAGAAAATCGTTGAGAAGAACCAGTGTCTTATCAGTTCCTAGGAGCGAAAGGCCTAAGAGAAAGTCCGTCGATTTTTCGCCAACGAGACCTTTGCCATCGGTGAGACGGTCCAGCTCCCAATCGTGAAAGACGATGGCCGCACCAGCATTGCTGCGCTGGATATCGCACTCTATGCCAAGCCCCCGCGCGATCGCGTCCTCAGCCGCAGCAAGCGAATTCTCGGGCACTCCGGGAGAATGCAGACCACGATGGGCATAGATGGTCTTGGTCAACCAATCAGGGGCGCTGCGCTCGCCCACTGTTATCAGTCCTCTGTGATTGCAATCACAGCATCCACTTCCACCGCTGCGCCCAACGGCAGAACCGGCACGCCGACCGCCGCACGCGCGTGGCGCCCCTTTTCCCCGAACACTTCGAACATCAGGTCCGATGCTCCGTTGGCGACCTTGGGTTGATCGGTGAAGGCCGGAGTTGAGCTTACAAAAGCGCCCAGCTTCACAACACGCTCCACCCGTTCCAAAACGCCTGCTTCCTTAAGCTGCGCCAGAATCATGAGGCCGCAGGCCCGCGCCGCCTCCATGCCTTCGGGCAGATTCACATTCTCACCCAGCCGCCCTTTCTTGAGGACACCGTCAATGAAAGGAAGCTGCCCGGAGACATGGGCAAAACCTCCCTGCACAACCACCGGGACATAGCTGGCAACCGGAGCTGCCGCATCGGGGAGGACAATTCCCAGTTCCTGCAAACGCGCTTCAATGCTCATGCCGGTTCCCTTTCCAATCGTTCCATCAACCATGGCAATGCGTCTGCCCAGCTATCAATACGGGCATCAGCATGGCCTTCTTCGTGAGCGCAGGTGATCGAGCCTGAAATCATTGGCTCCCCGCACATATGCAACCGCACGACCTGCGGCGTCGTCTCTTTCACCGAAAAATGGTGCTGGGCCAGATCGTCAATAAAGAACGCGCTTCGCTCGGCGCCATGCTCCTCAAGGATCGCCCGAAGCGCTGGACCTTTCGGACCCTGGTTGGTGTAAACCGGAGCATGGATACCGACTTTGGCTAATTGCTCTGCGCGGGCATCGCGGCGTTCGTCAACGAGATTGGTGAGCACTACAATATCGGCATGTTCGGACAGAGCATTGATCGCGTCAACAGCGCCTGCAATCGGCTTTTGCGTGTCCATCTCCGTATCGAAGAACCGGCCGAGCATCTTCCAGATGTCCTTGCCCTCAAGAAGTTCGCCACTGCTTTGCCAGCGCAGGGCTTCGGCAAAGTTGTGGCCTTCGAGATGGAAATTGACCCCTTGCGAGCTTTCGAGCCAGACTTTGAACGGAGCGACCATGTACAACAGGACCTCGTCGCAATCGCTGATGATAAGGGGGCGGTTCATTCAGTCGGGCTCCTGGGTGAAAGGTGTTCGCGCGCGGCGATAAGCTCTTCCGGCGAAACCGCAAGCGCTTCTGCCGCGCGAACCAGATCGGGTTCATGATTGGCTAGAAAATCAAGACAAGACGCAAGCACCGACGGATCGCCCAGCCCTGCGCGCAAGGTTTCAGGATCGAGGCCGGTCAGATCAAGATAGCGCCCGGCGCGGTCATCATCGCCCAGCACCCAGCCCAGCGCGGCCAGAGCCAGTGTGGCCGCGCGCGTCGATGCTCCTTCGTCCGTTTCGGTGTATTGTGGCATTGTCCCAGCCTTTCTGGTCGGGTAGGTCGCGAAACATTCGGGCCAAATACGAAACATAATGAAACGGGGTTCGCGTTGACCAAGCGCATAATGGTCGTGGAGGATAACGACCTCAACCGGAAGTTGTTCTGTGATGTTCTGCAAGCCAACGGGTTCGAGCCTTTGCCTGTGGCCGATGGTGGAATCGTGCTTGATTCCGCGCGGCGGCACTCGCCTGATCTAATCATCATGGATATCCAGCTGCCCGGTATCTCAGGCGTCGATCTGATCGAGGCGGCGAAGAACGATGCGCGACTGTGCTCTATCCCCGTGCTCGCAGTCACGGCATTTGCCGCGAAAGGGGATGAGGAACGGATTCGCGCGGCGGGCGCATCGGGCTATCTTGCCAAACCGGTTTCGATCACGCCCTTCATGAGCGCGGTGAAAAAGCTGCTCCCCCTCTAAGGCCTGCAAATTTTTAAAGCCTGCAGGACCGGGCAAAACCATCCGAGACAATGGCCAATCCTTGACATCTCTGGCACTGTCCCGCTTTTCCAGCGTTTGCATATTCGAGAGCTCGAGTTTCGTATAAGATTCGCCTGACAACGAAAGACCATTCAACCATGACCGAAGCCGAAGTTGACGAGCGTATCCGTGCTCTGATTGAACCGTTCAACAAGAAGGGCGTTGCGATCGAACCGGCGACGACTTTTGCTAATGATCTTGAGTTTGACAGCCTGACGGTGATGGATTTTGTCGCTGAGATCGAAGACGAATTCGATATCATCATCTCCATGAACCAGCAGGCTGAGATCGAAAATTACGGTCAGCTGGTAAGCTCAGTGCACAAGCTTCAGGACAACTGATACAAGGCCCGCCATGACAGACATCGCAACAAAGGCCGCGCCCAAGGGTGATCTCTTCTCCAAGTTCGACGACATGATCGAACTGCGCGAGACAATCCTGGCGACCGGCGTCGAAGATCCGTACAATCTGGTGATGGAAAAGGTGCTTTCGCCCACCCGAGCAATTTGCAACGGACGCGACACCATCTTGCTCGGCACCTATAATTATATGGGCATGACGTTCGATCCCGACGTGCTGGATGCGGGTAAGGACGCGCTTGAGAACTATGGCTCTGGCACAACCGGCAGCCGCGTTCTCAATGGCACCTATCAGGGCCACAAAGAGTGCGAAGACGCGCTCAAGGAATTTTACGCCATGGACCACGCCATGGTCTTCTCAACGGGCTATCAGGCCAACCTTGGAATCATCTCAACCATCGCTGGCAAGGGCGACTACATCATCATGGATATCGACAGCCATGCGTCGATCTATGATGGCTGCGCGATGGGCAAGGCTGAGGTCGTTCCCTTCAAGCACAACGATATCGAAGCCATGGAAAGGCGCCTCCGCCGTCTTCCGGAAGAGGCTGGCAAGCTGGTTATCCTCGAAGGCGTGTATTCGATGCTCGGCGATGTCGCTCCGCTTCAGGAAATGGTCGCCATCGCCAAGAAGTACGGCGCGATGGTGCTGGTCGACGAAGCGCACTCGATGGGCTTTATGGGCTTGAATGGGCGCGGCGTAGCAGAGGAACAGGGCGTCATTGATGATGTCGACTTCATCATCGGCACCTTCTCCAAAAGCGTTGGGACGGTTGGCGGATTCTGCGTCTCGAACCATCCGAAATTCGACATCTTGCGCCTGGTGTGTCGCCCTTACGTCTTCACCGCCAGCCTGCCGCCAAGCGTCGTCGCAACGGCCGCGACTTCAATCCGCAAACTTCAGCACGGCGCAAACAAGCGTGCG
>JBCBMN010000004.1:0-50803 GCA_039822745.1 Pseudomonadota bacterium
CAGGGACGCAAGCGCCGTTTCATTGCTATGCCGGACGGGCTGTCAGCGCTGTTTGCGGCTATGCCCTTGACGCCCATGAGCAAAGATCAGTGGACGCTCCTGAAACCTGGGAGCACGGTTTCAGGAGAGCATCGCAGTTTTGCGGATCTGGGGATCGAGCCCAAGCCGCTTGGCCTCTTCCTAGACAAGTGGATGACTCGTTTCCGTCGCTTCGGTCGGTTTGGACTTACCACCCAGCGCAACAAGGAACGCGAAGCGCGCGGCCTGAAGCCGGTCCCGACCGGTGCGGGCGCCGAGCAGCCAGCGCCCGAGCAGAGCTGATTTTAGCCAAGCGCCGTGGCGTAGAGCGACAAGAGATCGGCATAAGCCTTTTCAGCTGCCGGCTTCGCATAAACGGGGCTGTCCGGGACGGTCCAACCATGGTCACCGTCATAGACTTCGACTTTTGCGGTTCTGCCAGCAGCCTCAGCCGCTTCGGCAAAAGCCGTCTTGTCGCCAGGTGCTTTTGCATCGTCATTTTTCGCGACCGCGATTAGGAACGCTGCGGTGGAGTCGCTCAAGACCTTGTGCGGGCTCTTATCGTAGTCCTCCCGGACGAGGCCACCGCCATGGAAGCTCGCCGCGCCTTTGATGCGATCGGGGACTGCCGCTGCGCTCCACACCGTAAACGGTCCTCCCATGCAATATCCCTGCGTCCCAATCCCTTTGGAAGTGTCCACTGAGGGTTGCTCATCAAGCCATACCACCGCTGAAGAAGCGTCGCGACCGATTGAGTCGGCATCAAGCTTTGACCGATAAGGCCTGACTTTTGAGAAACCCTCATCTTCGATGAATGCCGCGAAATCGGCGAACTGCTCACCCGCCACATCGCGATAATAGGGGTTCATGACGAGGACGGCATAGCCTTCACCCGCGAGGCGACGCGCCATATTGCGTTTCGCATCACGGATAGAGCCAATATCTGGCCAGAAGATCACAGCAGGGTGTTCGCCCTCGCTGGGATGCACGAAGAAGGCGTCCATAGTGCCGTCCGCGGTGTCGAACGTCACTTCGGTTTCTGTCAGCGCAACGTCGGCAGCCGAATCAGAAGATTCGCTCTTGGCTGCTTCCGGTGCGCAAGCGGCCAGTGCTGCTGCCCCGGTGAGCGCGCCAAACTGGCGACGCGAAACCGCGTCACGTGCCCATTGCTTAAGGGTTGCTTCTTCACACATGAACTCGTCTCCCTGAAACGCCAAACGAAGAGCGTTGTCGCTCAGAGAGGAGCGTCATGCAAGCCGCTCAGTTGTGACGTTGAGCCTTGGCGTGATCTTGAGCCCACATAGGGGTGCCCACACCACGCTCAGCATTTACGGCGTTGCTCTTCTCAAGCCATGCCACCGCATCCAGCGTCTCTGCCTCAACCGCGCGGGCATCACCGCCGTCGCGATCGAGGACAAGAACCGAATATCCTTGACCTGCAAGACGGCGCGCTTCGTTCCGGCTGCTGAGACCAAGGCTGCCGCCATTGCGCCACGTCAGGACTCCTGGGTGTTGGCCTTTTGATGGGTGAGCAAAGAAACCTTGGACGGCACCATTTTCGGTCTGCACCGATACGATGCTCTCAGAGACCGAGGCGCTGTCCGCCGAGCCGTGCGCGGAAGCGATGATGGGAGTGCCAGCCGCAACAGCGGCGACACCGGCAGCAGCTCCGAACTGGCGGCGCGATACAGCACTTCCTGTATTAGTAGATTTCTTGCCCATATTAATAACCCCCCACAGTTTAATCTTTCTAATGCGCAGAAGTATTTGCACAGATCAGATCTCGCCACAAGTCCGCGGCCCATCATAATCCAAAGACCAAATTCCCCAACAGCCTACCAGGAATGAATGTGAAGGCCCCGGCGACAAGCAATCCGATGTAAAGCCCCACCATCATTCCCCGATGCATGCGAGTTCGATTTGTTCGTGCTGCCCAGACCCCCAGCGGAACATTGATGAAGGTCCAGACTGTGAAGATGTGGATTAAACTAAAGCCGCTCCCGGCAATCCCTGCGCCGGGGGTTCTGATAAACGCGCTCGAGATTGCGGTGACAATCATCAAGACTGCCCAGATGCGCCCGAGGATCCTGTGAGTTCGATCCCCTTTCCGGCGGAAGAGAATGAATGGGCCCAGTAGGGCTGCCAGGGCCGCTGTGAATAGATGAATGAGAATGGGGCCGGTGAGCTTGTGTTCGAATCCGCCTGTGCCCGCTGTGTCTGCTGCGCCCGCATTGGATGCAAACCCGCCCCCACCTGCAGAAAGCAGCGTGAAAAGACCGGTTATGACGACGGTGATAGTTGCTGTGATGATGATCGTGCGTCTATCCATTGGGCTTCTCGCATGAGTATTCTAAGATATATCGTATATAGCTTTTGACTGACCTATAGATCAACCTGCGTCAACCGCTTTGGCGTGCTGGAAAAGCGCCCATTCTTTTCGTTTGAGGCAGGCTCTGCTGCCATCCAGGCAGGGTTGAGGCCGCAGTGTAAGCAAGCACTTACAAGCAAGGGTTAGACCCGACTTTTGACCTCTACAAACACCCCAGCGCCTCAGCATATGCCTTCCCGAAATCGGCATCACCTTGGCTGACCCTTTTCACCGATTGCTCCGCCAATTTGCAATCAAAGCGAGCGCCGGATGCTTGAGCACGCTGCGTTATATCCAGAAGCACTTCGGTTGAAAACACAGCCGGGGCTTTGCGAAGATAAATGCGGTGCCATCGTTCTGCACCACTCACAATCTCCGCGAAAGTGGAGCGCGCATCTTCTCTATCGGGTCCAAAAAGGTTCTCGGCGAGCCGGCGAAGCTCTCCTTCTTCTTCGCTGCGCCGAACGAAAAGGGCAGCATAGCGGCGCGCCGCTTCTGGTTCGTCCCCGGCGGTCAAAGCCAGTTCAAGCATTGTGCGCTGAGTTGGCCGATCACGCCATCCTCGCCGCGCTGCGAGCTGGATCGAATAGACACTGCTTTCAGGCTCTTCCGCGCGGTACTCGGCAATGCTCAGAAGACGCAAGTGTTCCGCGGGCATAGGCCGCCTAGCCACAAGTTCGCGAGCTTCTTGCAGGGCGAGAGTGTCTTGCTCTGCAAGCAAGGCATCGGTTGTAGCGTGATACTGAGCGAATGCCTTGAAGGGCTCCGGAACTGATGAAGCTATGGTGGGGACGTAACGGGATTGTCGGTCGAGCTGAAAACCAGCCGTCGTTGCGGTCAACACCAATATGAATGCGACCCAGAGAACACGAGCGATCATGCGTCTTCTCCCACGTCAGCGGTTTCCTTAGCGCCGAAACGCACAAGAATAAGCAGTGCAAGGGAACTGACCACAAGCATGGATTGATTGCGCAACGGATAATCGGTGATCGATTGCAGTGCTACCGCGAGCAGGATCGCAGCGCCGCTCCATGCGATCCAGCGATGCTGCGAAGCCTTTGCTCTCCAGGTCAGCCAGATCAGCGTAATTAGCCAAGCCGCGATGAGAAGCACGCCAGGCAGGCCTGCCTCAATCGCAACTTCCAGATAGTCATTGTGCGCACGCCCGGCCCTACGCTGTGTCATGAACTCCAGAGATTCGTCCGCTTGAAAGACCTCATCGAACGTGCCCATTCCGGACCCGGCTGGCCAATAGCGGTCGCTGGCATAAAGCGCATCTTCCCAAATATACTGACGTGGATTGCTATCTTGATCGAAGCGATCCAGCGTATCGCCAATTCGACCGGGTGCGATTGAAACCAGGCTCGCCAGTGCAGCAATGGCGATGATGCCTCCCGCCCCGACCATGAAACCCGCTTTGCCCGCGCCTTGCTGTCCGACCATGGGTTTGAGTCGTTCGAATCCATACCGCATCGCGGCTAGGAGAAGTGGGATCGCGGTCAGAGCCAGTGATGTGCGCGAACGTGTTAGGACAATCGCGAGGATCAGAAGGACGCAGACCGCTATTCTGGCTGGTGTGATCAAAGGGTGCGTGCGCGGGGATGGCAGCAATGCAGCAAAAGTTAGGCATGCCACCAGAAATACTCCCGTGGAGTTTCTGTTTGCAAAGGTGCCAAACAACACTCCGGGCATTGGATTTTCAGGGTAAAAGGATGTGACCGCTTCGGTACTCAGCGCCTGAGATGCACCGATAAGCACATTCACAAGACCAAGAGCGACCACAAGCCAACCGAGGATCAAGATTTGCTCTCTTCGCGCGGACCAGCCAATCGCAAGCAACGTAACAGGCGCTATCAGACCGGAAAGGGCAACCATGGTCCGCGCTCTGTCTAAGCTCGCCGGTGCCCAGCCCATCGCTCCAACAGCCGTCCGAGCGTCAGCAGCTAGAGTTCGTCCAGGCAGCGCGGTCCAGACTGTTTCAGGAAGTGGCACGAGTTGAAGGATCGGCAAGGCTAGGCTTGCACCAATCAGCAAACTCAAGGTGAATGGTGCACTGCGCCAGAATGAAAAAAGCGCATCCTTGTAGCATGCCAGAATGGTCAGGGCCGTCAGCTGGACAATGAGGTTTGCCATCCCATACCGAATTCCGCCTCCCCCAAAGGCGATGGCGACAAGAACTAGCGCCCAGAGCGCCATGGCCAAGGGAGTGAACTCAATCTTCGAGAAAGAGGAGGGTGTTCCCGCCGGTGGTTTCGGAGATCCCTGTCTTATCGAGCGTTGCAGGGCGCTTTTCGCCGATGGCACTGTCTTAACTCTCCTTGAGACCGCGCTGACCCCAATCTCTCTAATCGAGGAGCGAGCAAAGAAAAAGCGCCCAATCCAGAGGATTGAGCGCTTTTCTCCATTTCAGTGGCACAGCGGCCAATGAAACAATCTCTTAGTTGCCGCCGGGCGACTGATTGTCATCATCATCATCTTCAGCGATGATGATGATGCCACCAACGATAGCCGCTGCAGCGAGGAGTGCTACGAGGATACCAGCGGTACCTTCGAGCTTTTCGCCTTCAGCGGTAACGCCTTCACCAGGTGCAGAAGCAGTGGTGTAAGTCGCCTTGCTGTCAGCAGCGCGGGTGTTTGCAGTAGCAGCGATCGGCGCGAAGGCCAGGCTGGCCGCTGCGGCGGTCATTACCAAACGTGACGTTGTCTTGATCATCGTGTTAGCCCTCATCAATTGAAGTACGTGAGTTTTCTAGTGCAGCGCAACATGGAATGCAATGGGGAGATACGAAAAAAGGGTAAACAGGCCCTTATCCTTAGTGGAACTCCCCATTCTGCGAGGATTTGTGCGAGTCCCTCGCCAAAGAAGTGTGGCGGAAGAGGGGTATTTGCCCTCCAAAATTGCCCCAAAGGATACAACCAGGCCGGGTGTCTCTACTGCGTTAGGCGATTGATCAACCCGTTTGATTCGGAATGCTCATGGCGAAGCGTAGCATCTTACCGGCCTTGCATTTCACCATGCTCTACGAGCCTGTAGTCTGTCGCTGATGCTTCCAGAATTCGGTCAGCGAGCGCGAGGCTTGCTGGCCGGTGTGTGATAATGATGATCGTCCGCCCTTTCAGCGTCTTAATGCAGGTGTCGACGAAAGCGGCCTCGCTGGGCATGTCATACATACTGGTGGCTTCGTCGAAGATATAGACTGGTGGGTCGGCGAATAGAGCTCTTGCCAAGGCTATGCGCTGTCTTTGTCCGCCCGACAGCCTGACACCGTGGTCCCCGATTATAGTGTCGAAGCCGTCGGGCAATTCTGAAATGAAATCCAATGCTCCGCTCAGTCTCGCTGCCTCTTCAATGCGGATCTTGCAAGCTTCCTCCGACCGCATTGAAATATTGTCTGCGACCGAGGCGTTGAACAACAGAGCTCGCTGCGGGACATAGCCGATCTGGCGCCTGAGATGCTGGACATTCAATTCGCGGATATCTTTACCGTCCAGCGTGATGCGCCCAGCTGCGGGCTCGTAGAAGCGCACCAGAAGACGCAAAAGCGTCGATTTGCCAATCCCGTTCGGGCCGGTAAGCGCGACGACTTCTCCTGCTGCGATTGATAGGTTGATTCCGGCAAGCACAGTGTCGCGGCCGGGGTAGGCAAAGTGGATATCTTCAAAGCAGATGGCCCCTTGCGCGCGGTCAAGTTGCTCCGTTACACCATATCCAGGTTCTGACGGAAGTGCGAGAACGTCGCTCAGCCTAGCGAGCGTTCCGCCAGCCCATTGAAACTCGCCATAGACCTTGGCCAAAGACGCAGCTGGCTGGGTCAAAAGCGCAGCATAGAGCAGGAAGGAGAACAACTCTCCTGCGCTCTTTTGCTCCGATCCCGAAAGGCCGGTCGAACCGACAAGCAGAATCGCGATGGCTGCTAATGCAGCGACCAGTCCCGTCACGGGCCCGACAAAGGCAGAGACGCGCGCTTGTTCAAGGTTGGCGAGCCGCGCCGTTTCGAGCTCTTCGCCGTATCGCTGTTGATGACTGTCTTCCCGCGCAAAGGCCTTGATTGCCGAGAGCATTTCCAAGTCGGTTTCGGCTTGCGAGAAAACCCTCACCTCTGCGTTGCGGGCTAACCTCGCGAGTTTCTTCAGCCTGCGTCCAGTCAGCTTGAATAAGATGACAAAGATCGGGACCATCACGGGAACAATCAGCGCCATGGCTGGATCGAGAACAAACAGAAGAATCACTGCTCCTGCGGCGGTCACCAGGTTCGAAGGAATGGTCGCAAGCGTTTTTGCCAGGAATGTGCTGAGAATTTTCACTTCATACGTGATCAGAGCCAGCAGATCACCCAAATGAGCCTGCTCGTGGGAGTGAACCGGCATGGACTGGACGTGAGAATAAGCCTCCATCCTCAGACCAGCCAAGATTCGGCCAGATGCAATTTCGGATAGGATGGTCACGCCGATATTGAGTGCCGTCATCGCCAAGAGTGCGATGAGAAGCAGCCCCAAGGTCTGGCTCAGGCTAACATCAACTTCACCAAGTAAGCCGCCCAACAACTGCCCTGCCAACCAAGGTACTAACAGAGTGGCCAATGAGGTTAGGACAGTGACGACGCTTATAGCGCCAAGTTCCAGGCGAAAGGGGCGCGTGCGTTCAATTAGGAATGCAAAGTTCATCGATTTCAGATTCTAGCCAAATTCGTTCGGAAATTGGTCACGCTCTTTCGCTTTGATTGCCGATTAGGCCAATCGATAACAGGGTGAGACTGAGGTATAGCTGATGGCCTCAACGGCCACTTTCCAGATTGCAGATGGAGCAATTTCCGGGGCTTGGCTAGAGGGTGCGCAATCCAGTCCAGATAGTCATTGACCCGCAAGAGCCATGCTGCAATGCGGAATAACTGTGAGATCGGGGCGATCAAAAGGACTAACACGTTGGCTAAACCTCGCAAGGGCATTATTCTTGCCGGCGGCTCAGGCACTCGGCTGTATCCGTTGACACGCGGTGTATCGAAGCAGCTCATGCCCGTCTTTGACAAGCCGATGATCTATTATCCGCTCAGCACCCTTATGCTGGCTGGGATCCGCGACATCCTGATCATCACCACTCCGGAAGACGCGGCGCAATTCCAGCGTGTCCTTGGAGATGGGTCCGATTTTGGCGTGTCGTTGAGCTATGCTCAGCAACCCAAGCCTGAAGGTCTTGCTCAGGCCTTTCACATCGGCGCGGACTTTGTTGGTGACGCACCGAGCGCGTTGATCCTGGGCGATAACATTTTTTACGGTCACGGCCTGCCTGACTTGCTGCAGAGCGCCAATTTGCGCGAGCAGGGCTCAACGGTGTTCGCGTATCGCGTAAACGATCCCAAGGCATTTGGCGTTGTCGAGTTTGACAGCAATGGCAAAGCTATTTCGATCGAAGAAAAGCCATCCGAACCCAAGTCGAATTATGCTGTGACTGGTCTTTATTTCTACGACGAGACCGTCGTCGAAAGAGCTCGAGACCTGAAGCCCTCGGCCCGCGGCGAGCTTGAGATTACTGACCTCAACCGCCTTTACCTCGATGAGGGCGCGATGGCTGTTGAGATCATGGGGCGCGGGTTTGCATGGCTTGATACCGGTACGCACTCTTCATTGATCGATGCAGCAACGTATGTCCGCATCACCGAAGAGCGCCAGGGCCTCAAGATTGCCTGCCCGGAAGAGATTGCATGGCGTCAGGGCTTCATCACCAATGAAGAGCTGGCAAAGATTGCCGAGCCTCTGCGCAAGTCAGGTTATGGCGAATACCTGCTCCAGCTCCTCGAAAGCCCGGCCTTTTAAGGAAGCGCATTTCTCATGCAGATTATCGATACAGCCATTCCCGGCCCCAAGATTATTGAGCCCAGTGTATTCGGTGACGAACGCGGCTTTTTCATGGAGACATGGAACGAAGCGAAATTCGCTGAGGCTGGCTTGAACATGCAGTGGGTCCAGGACAATCACAGCCACTCTCAAAAAGGGGTGCTGCGTGGTCTGCACTTTCAGAATCCCGGTCCGCAAGGAAAGCTGGTCAGGGTCACACGCGGGGCTGTGTATGATGTGGCGGTGGACTTGCGTCAGTCGTCAGAGCACTTTGGCAAATGGGTCGGTGTTGAACTGACGGCCCAGAACAAGCGCATGTTCTGGGTGCCCGAAGGGTTCGCGCATGGCTTCCTGACGCTGAGCGATGACACTGATTTCATGTACAAATGCACTGCTCCTTATGCCCCTCAGTCAGAGCATACGCTGGCTTGGGATGATCCCGACGTAGGGGTGGAATGGCCGCTTGATGGCATTGAGCCGATCATCTCCAGCAAGGATGCCATAGGGAAATCGCTTGGAACCGTGGAGGCGTTCGCATGATGGAAAAGGCTTATTGGGCGGGGCACATCGCTGTAAACTCGCCGTCCCTCATGGCTCACGCAATTCCGGCTGCTCTAAACGGCAGGGCACCGGCCACCAAACCTCGCCAGAAGATACTTATCGGCACGCATCACAAGGCGCTGACCGTTTTTATGGCCAGGGTTTTCAGAACTTTCGCCAGTATAACAAACCGCAGCTGGGATGTGGCTGGCGGCGAGCACGATTATGTTCGCGACGTGCTTATTGATCACCATTCCAAGTTTCGATTTGAGTTCATTGAACCAGGTTTTTCTGGGCTGCACATCATTTGCGATCCGCGTGATATTCTGGTTTCAAGCATGCATTATCATCGCAAAGCGGATGAGCCCTGGCTTAGCTGGCCGGTGGAGACATATGGATGGAAGACCTATCAGCAAGCGCTGAATGACCTGCCAACTGATGAAGATCGCCTGATCTTTGAGATAGAAGGGCAGACCGGGATTGGCATTCGCGACATGCTGGAATGGGATTACAATCGCCCCGGTTTCGCTGAGCTGAAGTACGAAACACCACTTGGCGATAAAGCGCCTGAGAATTTCGCTCGCGCTATTGCTCCATGGCAGTTTAGCGACACAGATCGGGAGCTGCTCATCAAGCTGTTTGGCTATTTCGCGATCGGAGGTCCGGGCAAGAAATCCAAGCACATCCGAAACGCTACATCGGGTCAATGGCAGCAGCACTTTACGCCGCGTGTTCAGGAGGCTTTTGACCAAGCATTCCCTGAAGCGGTGACGAAGCTAGGCTTCGAGGAATAGGATCGCGGACGATGCGGGTGTTGATTACCGGGGCCAATGGCCAACTGGGCGGCGCGCTTCAACGGACCGCGCCTGACAGTGCCGATGTAAATGCGATTGATGTCGATGATGTCGACTTCACGGAAGAGGCGATGCTGCGCGCGCGGCTGGTTGTCGAAGCGCCCGATGTGCTGATCAATGCGGCGGCTTATACGGCGGTCGACAAGGCGGAAGAAGACGAAGATCTGGCGCAAGCCATCAATGCCGATGCTGTGGCGATCATGGCCGACGAAATGGCATCGCAGGGTGGCAAGCTGGTTCATGTGTCGACGGACTTCGTTTTTGATGGCCAGTCTTCAACCGCTTACAAACCCGACGACACGCGGGCACCCATTTCTGCCTATGGCCGGACAAAGGCCGCCGGTGAGGATCATCTGCGTGATACAGATCTGCTGCTTCGCACCGCATGGGTCTATGAAGCCGGTGGAGCGAATTTCGTGCGCACCATGATCCGCCTAATGAATGAGCGTGACGAGCTTGGCATTGTGTCTGACCAGATCGGTTCCCCGACCTGGGCAACGGGGTTGGCCCAAACGATCTGGGGGCTGATTGCGAAGGGTGCCTCGGGTACCTATCATCACAGCGATGCAGGCGTTGCGAGTTGGTACGATTTCGCGGTCGCCATCGCAGAGGAAGCACAGGCCGTTGGCTTGCTTGAGAGTATTCCAACTATCAAGCCGATCACCACTGCCGATTACCCCACACCCGCCACACGGCCCGCATTCTCGTTGCTCGACTGCCGGGCAACGCGCGAAATGTTGGGCGTACAAGCGGTCCACTGGCGCGAAAACCTGCGTCTCATGCTGAAAGAGGAAGCATCCCTTGGCTAACCTGCTCGTAACCGGTGGAGCCGGCTTCATTGGCGGCAATTTCGCCCATTACTGGAACGCGCACCACCCCGATGACACGGTGATTGTGCTTGATGTCCTCACATATGCGGGCAATCGCTCGACGCTTGAAGGCGCGTCCAGGACAGAGCTGGTTGAAGGGGACATAAGAGACACTGAATTGGTGGAGACACTGCTGCGCGAGCGAGAGATAAGCAGCATTGTCCACTTCGCAGCGGAGAGCCATGTTGACCGCTCAATCAGCGGGCCGGATGCCTTTATCGACACCAACATCCTTGGCACCAACTCGCTGTTGAAGGCTGCACGCGCTGTTTGGTTGGCCGGTGACGGCAAGGATCACCGGTTCCACCATATCTCGACCGATGAGGTCTTTGGCTCCTTGAGTGCAGACGATCCTGCGTTCAGCGAAACAACGCCTTACGCACCAAACTCTCCTTATTCAGCTTCGAAGGCAGCGTCAGATCATTTGGTGCGAGCCTATCACCATACCTACGGGCTGGAGGTCACGACCTCGAACTGCTCGAACAATTATGGTCCGTATCAATATCCTGAAAAGCTGATCCCCTTGTTCTTGCTCAACGCATTGTCGGGCAAGAGCTTGCCGATCTACGGTGACGGCATGAATGTCCGTGACTGGCTGCATGTCGAGGATCACTGCCGCGGGATTGAGGCATGTATGATCAAGGGCCAGCCGGGCGAAACCTACAATATTGGAGGCGGTGCCGAGCTGCCCAACATGACAGTGATTGACACTATCTGTGCCGAGGTCGACCGCGCCTTTGACGAAGTTGACGGGCTTGCTGAACGCTATCCGGATGCGCCTGCCGCCAAGGGTGTGAAAAGCGACTCGCTCAAGACCTTTGTCACCGATCGCGCCGGACATGATCGCCGCTATGCAATCGATGAAACTAAAGCGCGCGCGGAACTGAAATATGCGCCTGAGCGCGGCTTTGAAGAAGGGCTGCGTCAAACGTTGCGCTGGTATCTCGACCGCGAAGACTGGTGGAAGCCCCTGCTTACCCGTTGAGAATTAGCCAAGAGCTACGGCAACTTAACTGGTTCAGGTTGCCTTTTGCAGGCTCGCTGCCGGCATCGTAAAATACATAAACGCGGCATTGGCTCCGTTTCGCAGGACGGAAGCCACAAGCATGCCCATCGCCGCTCCCGCAATACCCCAGCTAGGCAGCAGCAGGACTGCAACAACGAGTCCTCCGACACTTGCGACCACTTCGTTGTAGAGCGGCAAATGCTCCCGGTTTTGCATCACCAATGCGATGCCAAGCGGTCCGGCAAGCACGTTGAATATCTCCGCCAGAGCCAGCAATTGCAGCGCCATCGCGCCGACAACAAATTCGTCGCCAAACAGCGAAAGGACCCATTCCGGTGCCAGGATTACCACCAATCCCACCGGAGAACAGAGCACAATTCCAATCCCGCCAGCGGTCAGCACGACCTTGCGCATCTGACCAATGTCACCTGCTTCTGCCGCACGCGAAAGATAAGGCCCCGTCATTGTCGCAAAGGACGTCCACACCAATTCCATGAGCATGCAGATCAGTACGGCGACGCGAAAAATTCCAGCCCAGGTAGCATCGATAGCAGCCGTGATCATGAGCAAAATCAGCCAAGGCGTGGCTCTAGTCAGGATTTGCGGAGCAGCAATCCATGCGCCCGACTTCGGATCGGCACTCCCGTCGCCCTCGGGCCAGCCGCGCAGATATCTGGCGACCATTACATACCCGATGCTCACTGCGATCACTTGACCGGCAATCACGGCGATCGGCATGAACAGCGGATCAAGTTCGCCAACTGCAAGCCATGCGAGGCCCAGAAAGGCGACGGCGAGGCTGGTGTAGAGAACCCCTTCGAGCGATTGCGAAAGCTTCACGTCACCCTGGCACCGCAGCAAGGAATTCTGCACCCGCATCATTGGCAGCAGAGCGACCATAGGGCTGAGCGCAATAATAAAGGACGCGGCCGCCTCTTCTCCAAGCGCAAAGATTGCAAGCGGATAGGCAAAGATGGCTGTCATCATCGCCAGTCCAAGTCCCGACTTCACGACGAACCAACGTGCCGCCCGAAACAGTCCGGAGCTCTCGCCAAATTTCTCATCGCGCAAGAGCGGGGAAATTTGGCGAACTAGCACCAGATCATGGCCCAGCAGTGCAATGGCACCGAGCAATGTCGCGGTGGTAAAGCCAATCTGGTAAAGCCCCACAACACGCGCGCCAAACAGCTGCGCCATGAGCCAAGCGAGCGCAAAGCTCGAAACAGCGCCTGCGCCTCGCAGGGCGAGGCCGATAAATAGGTCGATTTTGAGACGTGAACTGGAACCGGCCACTATCGCCGTAACCCCTCTCAGCTTAGGAATTTGCCGGATTTTCTGCAGTGCGGCATGGGGCAGGGTGCGCTGATCGTCAAGCGATTTGCCTATAAGGTATGACTAGGCCCGCTGCATCCGGTTTTCGCGCTGCCGCTGCCCTGAGTGTAGTCATGACGGGTCCGGAATTTCGGCCATTGCCATCTTGTGCAAAGCCCCATGCTCGATCGCCTAAAAGGACAATCCGGACCTCAAAATTCTGAAGATGAACCACCCGCAATCAGCTATTCCATAATCGCTTCAACCGCGCTAACCCACCTCCGACGAAGCAATTGTAACGTGCCGGGACTGCTTGAATTCCATATTACATGAGCCCCCGCGGACGTGCCGCCACCGTAAGCTTTCGAAGCCCGGTTGTGGACGTCAAAAGCCGAGGGGCGTGTGCAAACTGCCTCCAATAATGCTGACCTTATGGGCAAGAAACCTCTGCCTCGCCGTAGCTGAGCCATTCTGGCAACGACAAATGGGCCTTTGAAAGCAAGGCCGCTCTTAAGTGGAAATGCCAAGATGGATGATAGCCTCAATCCCAAGCATCCAGATGCCGAGTTGCCTAATCGCCGCCTCTCATGGCTGATTTTCGGCTCAGCGAAGCTGGAAGATCACCTTTCCGGAAGAGCCAATCACCTCAATCTTATCCGGATGGTTGCGGCGATGGCTGTGCTGGTTTCGCATGCATTTCCAATTGCGCTTGGAGAAGGTGCTGCCGAACCATTGGAAGCACTTACGGGGATGGCTCTGGGCGGCCATGCGGTCGCGGTTTTCTTCATTCTTTCCGGCTTGTTGATTGCGCGTAGTTTCGACCGCGGGAGCAGCCATATCCGCTTTCTTGTCGCACGGTTTCTGCGCCTTTTCCCTGCTTTGATTGTCGTGCTCGTGTTGACTGTTCTGGTTGGTGCGACCCTCAGCGAACTAAGCCCCGGCGTCTACTTCTCGACCATGGACACGCTGACTTATATTCCCCGGAATCTCAGCCTTGCCTTCCTCCAGTACTCGTTGCCCGGGGTGTTTGTGGCGAACCCTGGAGGGTCAGTAATCAACGGTAGCCTCTGGACCCTCTTTTACGAAGTCGTCTGCTATATCGCTGTCTTCGGGCTTGGACTGCTAGGTCTCTTGCGGAGAAGGGCGGTGTTCACCGTGATGTTCTGCGCGATTGCTATAGGCTACATGGCAAGTCTGAATTGGGCCCCAGAGGGCGGGATCGCTTTTCGGATCGACAGACTGGCACAGCTCGGCTTTCCCTTCGCGCTCGGCACACTGGCCTATGTCTGGCGTGACAAAGTTGTTTTGGACTGGCGGAATGCCGTCGTGCCGTGGTTGCTGGTGTTCCTAAGCGCGGGCACGATGATGATGCCGTTTATGATTATCTTGGCAGTGGGCTACTCGCTCCTGATTCTTGGCCTCGCAGTGAAGGGGCCGTTGCTGGCTTACAATAGGTTGGGAGACTATTCCTACGGGGTGTACATCTATGCTTACCCGGCGCAACAGGCTGCCGTGCACCTCTTTCCAAGCATGAGTCCGATCGAAAATATGCTGGTGACAGCGCCGATCGTGCTGGTTCTCGCTGCGTTGTCTTGGCATCTTATTGAAGAGCGTGCTCTGAACGGGGTGACATATGTTACTCAACTGATCGAGAATGTGGCCCAGCGGTTTGGCGTGGGTCGCATGACGCGACAGACTGAAAGCGACTAGGCAGGCCCTGAATGCGCTACATTCAGATGAAGAGTGATCGTTTTGTGATGATTGCGCTCGAGTGCTTAACTTGCAGGTCAACCCCGCCAATGGGCCAATCCGCGGCTCAAAGCCTGAGCGCTCACACGGTGATTGACGCTGCTGCATGTCTGTTCGTATGGCACCGTCGATGATTGGCGTTCCCCTTCGCGAGGCCTTCGAGGCCCTTGGTAATCGGGGTCCGGGTTTCGATATGCTGCGGCTGGTTGCAGCGACAGCCGTTGTTGTGCACCATTCGATGGTAATCGAGCATGATATTGTGCGGGATGACTGGCTGTTCCGCTTCTCGGGCAGCTATACTCATCTTGGTCTGCTGGCAGTATCCGTCTTCTTCGCATTGAGCGGTTACCTGATCACCCCCGGTCTTGTGAAATCGGGGAATGTCATCGGGTATTTCAGCCGCCGTTTCATGCGAGTCATGCCACTGCTTGTCGTGGTGGTAGTCAGCACAGCCTTTGTGATTGGTCCGTTCTTTTCGTCGCTGCCTCCGAGCGAGTATTATACGAGCGTTGAGACCTGGAGATATCTCAAAACAATCACGACTTTCTTGAGCCTGCAACTGCCTGGTGTCGTCAGCTATGATGGCGGCGATACCATCAACGATCCGATCTGGTCGCTTCACTATGAGTGGATGTGCTATATCGGATTGGGGCTGGTGGCGCTTACCGGTGCGCTGTCGCGCCGCTGGGTTTTCCTTGCAGTGTATGTTGTAGCGATGCTTACGCTTGTATTCGTGTTGGGTGATATCCCCGCCGACGAAAGGCGGGGCCGCCTTTTCACCTTCCTGTTTCTATTCGGCTATTTCGGAGCAGGCGTGCTGGTCTATCTTTATGGCGATATCCTGCGATGGTCGAAAACCATTATGGCTGGCGTTCTTCTGGCTCTGGTCTTCGTCTGGGCATCGCCGCTCAACTATTTGTTTGCTCCACTGTTAACCGCATTTCTGGTTGTCGGCACCGGTCTGTTCAAGTTTCCCGAAACCCCGCTGACGACTGGAGTGGATCTGTCTTATGGGGTCTATCTGAGTCACGCGGTGGTTTTGATGGCGCTAGTGAACCTCTTTCCGTTTCAGTCATGGGTTGCGTTGTTTGCCGTTGCCTGGGCGCTTTCGCTGGCAATAGCCTATGCGACTTGGACATTTATTGAAGCCCCGGCGCAGGCCTACAAGGATTGGCCTGAAAAGTTGGCTCGCACCCTGCTTAGCCGCTCTTTAGCGCGCATCAATCCAGAGAAATCGTAAGCTCTTCTCGATAAAGTGCGGCTCTAAAGTCGCTCTTAGTCCGTTGGAATTGCAAAGGCCCCGATTGCATCGGGATCTGATCTCTTGGCTCCGTTCGCATCATAGGCAAAAACTGGCCTTGCTGGATAGCTCACCAGTTCTCCCGCGGGCAGAAAATTACCCGAAAAGAAGGATTGAACCTTGGTCAGCCCCGTTCCGGCCGCAAATCCTCCGATCGCTCCTTCTGGCATGGTCTGATCCTGATCGATCGAATTGTCTGCAATGCGAAGGTCACTGTCGGAAGGTCCGAACCACAATATCCCGGGATGGTAGTTGTTTGCGACTATGCAATAGCTGTCAGGATCAAATCCGAGGTCGGTTCTAAGGTATATCCGCTGCGCTGGCATGGTATTGTGAGCGTACATTAGGTGCCCGAATGGCTGTCGAAGGAATTGGGTCGCAAGCTGATCAACTCGGCCATATCTCTCTTCGGAAATCACGTTTGCAAAAGCATTTCCGATAATGGAGAAATCGAGGGGTGGGCTCAACTGTGAACCCACAAAAATATTCTGACAAATCATCTCTGTTGCAGTGTTGAATGCAACAACGCAGTTCTCTGATAGGAAAATCTGCTGGAAGAAATCTCCATGAACATCAAAGCAAGTGACAAGTTCTAACGTGATGTCTTTGACGTTTGTCGGGCTGAATCCCGTTCCCTTCAGATTGGGCAGGGAGAAGGCTGATGCGCGCCGTGAGTTATCCAGCACTGTCGCGTTCCACCCGGGCAAACTGTTTAACCAAGTGGCTACATCTGCGACGGTATAACCTTCCCCTGCGATGGTCGCATCATAATCCGGCGCGAGCGACAGCAGGTAGCGATCTTCTGAATCGCCGACCACGAATGACGACGATTGGCCTCCCCACTCAGCGGTAAAGGTGCGAGTTTTTGCATCGTTGGATCCGGATAGCTCCAATGTGGCATCCGCTTCCCCACCCGAATAAATGACAGTCATGGCCGGCGCATCGCGCAGCCAGTCAATCGTCGCATCGAGTGAAGTCACTGAATTGTAGATGGCGGCCTGAGGGTCATTGGAAAAATCGCCATAGATATCCTTGGCTACACAGCCGCGCACCAGTTGTGCTCGAACCGTTGGGTTCGATACCCCTTCGAAATAGCAGTCAGTGAACCACGGGTATCCCCGGATCAAGTGAGACACTGGACGCAGCCCTTTGCGCCATAGATCAGCGCGACCGCCTGAATTGATAAAGCGGCAGCCATCAAGCCAGTGCTCCCCTTCCACGGAGGTTTCGGTCCAGACTTCGCTGACATTGTGCATGTCAAACGTGATGTTGGCGCCTTTGAAATGCAAACGATTGTACTTGGTGCGGAACAGCGAGGTTGGATCGTCCGTATAGGCAGGCCGCGAGAACGTGACCGGGGCGCTTGCTGTAATCGTGCAATAGCCAGAGCCCACATGCGCCGGGCCACCGGGTACTGTCACGCTGAGATCCTCGGTCATCGCTTCAGCGATGGTAATGTGCGGATTTTGCGCGTTTTGGTTCCTCAAGTAGTCGAGCGCGGCACCCACCGACTGGTATAGACTGCCTTCAATCGGTTGCTGGGACGGGGCAACGGTTAATTCGTGGTCGTGCAACTGCTCGACTAGCGAAAAGCTGTAGGGTCCGATGACGCGCGACTGCATCATCGCATCGGCGGGAATGCCCTCTGCATAAAGATGCGCCTCTCCAGTGAGATTCGCTGGCCTGTCGAGTGTCACCCAATAGCCAAGGCACTTATATCGGGATCCATCCACACGTGTAAGAGTGTAAAAGGATGGCTCAATGATGTCGGTTACACTGCCTTCAAAGTGGAAGCGAACTCGATCCAAGCCGCCAACCAACGTGCCGTTTGCATTGGCAAAACCGATCACTCCAACCAGCAACTGACTCGTAAAATGCTGGTTTGGCGGCACGATAATGCGCAGGCTGGGCTTAGCGGTAAGTCTTTCAGGATCAGCAGGAACGGTCGAAAAACCCGACCCTGCCGTTCCGTCCCAATCAGGCGAGGGCGCAAGGTGGGTAAAGCGATCAGTGACACTTGCGGTTAGAGCCTGTGGGCGTTCTGTGCCTCCTGAGGAGCGCCTGCCGATACCAGCCATCAAACCAAGCCCACAATGTCTTGGGCAGTTGTTCCAGTTGCTCGGACTGCGCGGACGCGGAGATCGAGGATGCTCCCGCTGATAGTGTTGCGCAGAACGATATCATCGTCATTATCCAATGGACGAAGAACCAAATCGCCGCCCGTTCCGATGTAGATGGCCTTTGGCGCTTCGAGCAGGTCCTGCACGTCATCAGGTACAATCATGAAGCATCTTGAGGCCGGAGAGGTGAGGCTATTAGCGGTGTTCTTGAACGGGTCTTGAAGCATGAGGAACCCTCGAATAGGAATGGAAGAGGATTTGTCCTTTATTGATTCGACTGCGTGTAGGAAAATTCTTATTGCTCCGAAGGGCCAAACTCGTTTTGCGTCGCTCTCCTGTCAAGCTGTATGGATTGCACCAATGAAGACATCCTCCATTCCTTAAGTCTGCTTCCGTCTGTGAATACGGAGGTTCTGACAAAGAGCTTTATCTTCAAAGGCTAAGCTTGAAGTCGACCTGGTTCGAAAGAGCAATGGCCGTTTGACAGCCATTCTCGCATACCTTAGGTTTTCGACATTGCTTAGGCGATGAGGTAAAAAGACGTTTCTATGGCGCCAGCAACAGCTCCAACTGTCCAGCAATCCAACACCGAATGGCTGCCGCCAGGGTATCAGGTCTCGGCCCAGTTCCGCGACGTTTTTGTGCCGCTGATCCTGTTCTATTCGATTTTGCTGCCTGCTGGCCTCGCAGTAAACCTAAGTGGCGTGGTCATATCGCCCTACCGAATGGCGGCATTGGTACTTATGCCATTCGCGATCAGGCGCATGATCGCGCTAAAGATGACTCCGAACCTTCCCGATGTCATGATCTTCCTAGGGTCGATCTGGGCCTTGGCTGCGATGTTGGCCGTTTCGCCGTTAAGAGAAGGCCTTGAAGGGGGAGGCAGTTTTGTCATTGATGGCTTTGGGAGCTACCTAGTAGGCCGTGCCTACATGACCGATGCGCGTAAGGTGAGGACTTTCCTGCTTGGTGCTCTGCCCGGAGTCTTGGGCATTGCTGCGATCCTTACAATTGAATCGATCACTCACACATTGCTGGTTGCGCCTCTTTTCCCAGATGCAAGTAATATCGGCCTCTACAAGGCCTACGAGACACGTATGGGCTTATTGCGCGCCCGTGCCGTGTTTCCGCACTCCATTGCAGCAGGCATGTTCATGGCGTCGTTGGTGCCACTCTATTTTCTGTCGCGGCTGCCCACACGGACCAAATATTTAGGCTTTGTGGCGTCAGCAATCGGTGCATTCTTTTCAGTCAGTTCATCTGCGTTTCTCACGCTGCTACTTCAGTTTGGTCTGATCAGCTATCGCACATTTTGGACGCGATTGCTGGGGATGCGTGAACGTCTTGGTTACCTCTTGATTGCGGTGGTGTTCCTATATGTCACCCTAGACCTGGCGAGTGAGGGTGGGGCGATCAAGGTGATCATCAAATACGCATCGCTCAATCCCCAGACAGGATATTACCGACTGCTGATCTGGGAATATGGAACACTGTCCGTTGCAAATAACCCATGGTTCGGGATCGGGAATGCTTACATGCCGCGCTTGGACTGGATGGTTATGGATACGATTGACAATCACTGGCTGATGCTGGCGGTGAAATATGGTCTTCCCTCAGCAATTCTGATCGGATTGGGCGTAGTCGTTGCCATCTGGATGTGCGTCGCGCGCAATCTCAGACTGAACGATTTTGACCGTGCGACCACAAATGGTGTTGTTTTCGCGCTGGCTGGTCTTTGGCTCGTTGCATGGACCTCGGCACTTTGGGCAAATCACGTTTCATGGTTCATGATGTTGGTGGGCGTTGTGAGCGCGCTCATCCATCAACTTCCCGAGAGTGCGAACCAGAAGTCGAGGCCTACAGTCGAGCTTAAGCCTATTGCACAGCGCCGCTCTGCCTGACCGAATTTCGCGTCAACATGGGGCGGCGGTGCTCAGCTTTGCACAGCCCATTTACCACTATACTCTGCGATGCAATTTTGAGTGTAGACCGGGTTACGCCGACGCAGTTTCACGCCGCGTTTGAAAGGCACCCGGTGAGGCCGGTGGCATATTGCTTCTTCGACATCTTTCGAGCCTCGCCGTAAAGTCGAAGATGGTCGCGCCATTCGTGGCGTTAGCTGCAAAAGGACTTGCTCTCCAAATGCCGTGGCGTAAAGCACCTCTGTGCTGACTGAGAAGGTTACGCTGTATAACCAGGCTGTGCAGATACAAGGATCGAGACCACCGCTATGACCTCAGCCAACCCACGTCCTGAACTCTCGGTCATTATCGTAAGCTACAACACGCGCGAACTGACGCTCAAAGCGATTGAGACGCTCTACGAGTACGCCAGTGATATCCCTATGGAAGTCGTGGTTTGGGACAACGCATCGAGTGACGGATCGAGCGACGCAATAGCTGCGGCCTTTCCTCAGGTCGACTTGGTGGCCTCCAGCGATAATCTCGGGTTCGCAGCTGCCAACAATCGCGCCATTGAACGCACGAGCGGTGAATGGGTGCTGTTGCTCAATCCGGATACCGAGACGCAGGAAGGGTCGATCCAAAATTTGCTCGCCTTCGCCAAGGCTCATCCAAAAGCGGGTATTGTTGGCGGTCGGACGGTGTTTCCAGACGGTTCACTGAACATAGCATCCTGCTGGAACAAGATGACTGTCTGGAGCCTCTTCTGCAACGCGACTGGCCTCGCCAAGGTGTTTTCAGGCTCGACGTTCTTCAATGCCGAAGCAATCGGCAATTGGAAGCGCGACAGCGTGCGCAAGGTCGATATCGTGGTGGGGTGCTTCCTTCTGACGAGCCGATCTCTCTGGGACGAGCTTGGAGGGTTCCGTGAGAAGTACTTCATGTTTGGTGAAGAGACGGACCTCTGCATGCGAGCGGCCAAGCTTGGTTACTCGCTCATGATCACGCCAGATGCTCAAATCGTTCACCACGTCGGTGCATCTTACGGTGGCAGCGAAGAGCGGATCATCAAAGTCCTCAAAGGCCGCATCACTCTGATCCGGGACCATTGGTCTCCCTTGGCTCAACCCATTGGCATCGGCCTGATCAAACTGCGGGTCACGGTACAATTGCTGCGTCAGAAGCTCGGTTCAAAGGGCGATGAACTGGCAAAATGGCGCCAAGTCTGGGCACGCAGGAACGAATGGGTAGAAGGCTATCAATGACTGAGGTTGATCTTCCAACCCGAAAGAAGTCCTTGAGTCTGCCGCAGAGAGCTCTCAGGCTTCTAACATCGACGTTCGATCCAAGGGCCTGGCTGCACCTCCTGAAGATAGTCAACTATTGGAACTATTCTCACGTCGCGCCACTTCGCGAGATTACCATGGGGGCTGACTGCCGCATCTCACCTGATGTCAATTTCAGTAATGCGCAAAACATCACTCTTGGTGATCGTGTCAGACTTGGGTCGCGGTGTTTTATCTGGGGCGGCGCAGGTAAGGGCCGTGTCATGATAGGCGATGATGTCCTTTTTGGTCCCGATGTCCTGATCACGGCTGCGAACTATCGCTTTAACGATGGTTCACCAGTGACCGATCAAGTCATGGACGAAGCCGATGTCATTATCGGAGCCGATGTTTGGGCTGGAGCGCGTGCCATCTTGCTCCCTGGCGTCACGATTGGTGATGGAGCGATCATCGCTGCGGGATCTGTGGTTCGCCAGGATGTTCCGCCATTCGCGATCGTTGCCGGCGTTCCTGCCAAAGTGGTTGGCACACGCAATATTTCCAAGTGAGGCAGCGAGGGCGCGCATCTTACGTGCTCAAACGCTGAAGGGGTCTAGATAGCGCTCTCAATCGCGGCTGCGAATTTTTGGGCAATTCCGGGTCGTTGAAACGCCTTCGCATCCTCGGATGTCTGCCATTTCGCGAGCTCCAGCTTCATCTGGTCTTCGTTATCCACTAACGTCGCCATGGCCTCGGCAATTGAGTTGGGGTCGCGCGCATCGACAGGCAAGGCGAAGGGGGCATCATCGAAGTAGCCGTCAACCGCCGTACCCTTTGGATAGATTATCGGCAGGCCTGCGAACAACGCCTCTACAAAGACAAGGCCAAAGCTTTCGCGTAAGGATGGCAGGACAAACCCGCTGGCGTTTCGCATTGCGGCGCGCAGTTGTTCGCGGTCCATGGGCCCCGTGAGCGTGATCGAAGAAACACCCTCAACTATGGCTTCGCAAGCGGAGCGTTCGGCTGGTTCACCCCCACCGATGACGCTTAGCGGCGCACTGACCCCGCGCTTCTCGAGCAATTGCGCCGCTGACGCCAATCCCGCTAGATTCTTGCGCTTATAGCTCTGGAGATGGAAGACCGAGATCAGACCGCGGCTTCCTGTGCCTGAGGCGGAAGAAGCCTGTGGGGGCATAGGTTCGTCCAGGTCAGTTGGGCAAGGCAACATGACGTGAGGGGCATCGGGCACGCCGACTTGCCGCGTGACCGCATTCCATGCCCAAGGTGTGAAGGGGAAAACCAGCTTTGCGCCGTGCAAGACCGATTGGAATTCGCCCTTTAGGTCTCGCCTTACGGACATGATTTTGGTGTCGCTGTCACCCTGGATCGACAGAGCATAAGGAATGCCAGTTATCTGTGAGGCTCGCCTTACAGCAATGCCTTCGATTGCGAGCTTGTGGCCAATGATCAGATCGGGGCGACGCTTCAGAGACTGAATATGCTGCGCCAGCCAATCACCCAATTGCACAAGCCTGGTGCGATGGCGGATCCCGCGCGGCGGCGCTTCATATGAGACAGCGGTGCCATATTCAAAGTCTTGCGCGTCAAGGTGAAGGCCGCCCGGCGCAATGACATCCTTTAGTATCGCAAGCTTTCCAGGCGATCGACGGTTTATCGAGACGACGCTGTGCTCAAACCGATGCTTGGTCAGTTCCAGCAGCGTGCGGATTACCTTGGTCTTGTGCGGTTCAACAGGATCGGGGAAGTCACCACTGACATGAAGGATCGAAGGTAAGTCTGACATTGGATCCTAAGCTCCGGTGCCTATCGGAGCATAATGCCAGCTCCTTTGGCGGGGAGGTTGGGCGGACGGGGGCGTGGGCGGAAGACACCCTCTTCCCCGTCAGCATCACAGATTACTTCTTGTCGTCGCCGTACTGGTAGTACTGATATTGGTAGTTGTAGTCTGAGCCCGCTTCCAAGGCACGATATTTGGTCAGGATGGCTCCGATCACATTCGCGCCGACCTTGTTGAGGCGCTGGACCGCAGTACGAGCTTGCGCAAAGCTTGTCCGGTTGGCCTCGATCACGAAGATCGTTGCATCCACACTTTGCGCGACTTCGGGAGCGTCGGCGAGACCAAGCACTGGCGAGCTGTCGATCAAGATGATCGAATACTGCTCGCGTTGCTCTCGAATAAAGGTACGGAAACGCTCGGAGGACAGCAGCTCAACCGGGTTAGACGGAATGTCCGCGACCGAGAGGATATGAAGGTTGTCATGCACCCCTTCAATTAACGCTTCGCTCAAATCGGCCTCACCAAGCAGGACTTCGGCGATACCCTTGTCGCGCGGCTCAATATCAAGCAGCGGAATGATAGAAGGTTTGCGCAAGTCACAGTCGACCAAGAGAGTGCGGCGTCCCAAGCGGGCAAACAGCTCGGCAAGGATCAGTGAGGTCGTCGATTTGCCTTCTGCTGCCTGACTGCTTGTCATTTGCAGCACGGCGCCATCACGAGGTAGGGTGAAGTCGATCGTGGAGCGGATGGATGCATAGGCTTCGACGAGCGAGCTGAACTGATTGGCCTCCTGACCCTCAATATCATCCGATTTGACATAGGGCGTCAGGCCCAGAACCGGCAAACTAAGCCTGTCTTCAATGTCTTCTGCTCGGCGGAACTGGTCGACAAAGATCTCTCGGACCAGTGCAAGGCCTCCAGCAAGTGCTATCCCAAGAACCAGAGCAATGGCCAAGTTCTTTGGCAGGCTGGGTGAGACTGGTTGCCGGGGGATGACAGCGCTATCGAGCAAGGTCAGGTTGCCCGACTGAAGATTAGCCGCTGTACTGATCTGGTTGAAACGCTCCAGCAGTTCGGTCAGCTGCCGCCTAAGCGACTGTGCGTTGCGCTCTAGGTTGGTGAATTCGACGGTCTGATCCTGCTCAACCAGAGCATCATTGGTGACATTGCCCAGTTCACTCGCGAGTGCCACTTCCTGACGCTGCGCGATCACGAATTCGTTGCGAATGCCTGCCTTGATATTTGCGGCCGTAGTGGCGATCTGCTGCTCAATTAGACCCAGCCTTGCCTTTACATCGACAATCTCGGGGAACTGATCGTTGTAGCGTTCTCTCAGATTGACAAGCTGTCCGTTGAGCTTTGCTTTCTCGGCTATAAGCGATTGAACAGCCCCATTGGACTGCACTTCGGGAAGTTCTTCGGCTGGAAGGCTCTCTACGGCGCGCCAGCGCTGTTCAGCGGCGATGCGCGCTGCGCGAGCATCCGCTACTGTGCGGTTGATACTCGAAAGATTGGCGCCCGTGATTGTCTGACCGGTCTCCCCGTCAAAGCCAACCGTCGCAGGAGTGACAATTCCAACACTTCGCGCAAAGTCATTTGACGCTCGCTCTGCCTCTGCAAGTCGGCCGCGTACATCCTCAATCTGCTCGCTCAAATATTCGCGAGCGTATGCATTGCCTTCAATCGAACGGATCGTGTCGGACTGGATATAGGCATCGGCAAAAGCGTTCGAGGTTTGCGCTGCCAAAGCCGGATCTGGCGATGTGTAGGCGATCGTGATAAGCAACTCGTTTTGAGGGATCGTTGCCATGACGTTTCCGTTGAGCACCCCAACCGCCATTCGGCGCTTGTCTTGTGCCCACTCCTCGTCGCTCCTTTCGGGAGGACGGTTTTCGTCAATCGACGGATCAAGCAGAGCATTGATCGAGGCGACACTCATACTCTCTGCAACCGCACTCGCGATCTTACGGCTTTCGACAACCCTTTTCTGCGTCTGCATGAAGGCGCGAACTTCGGTGGCCGCTTTGACCGGAGCAGTCGCTTCCTGACCTTCAATGATTAGATTGCCAAACGGCGAAATCCGAACAGAGGATTGCGCTTGGTAAATCGGAGTCGCAAGCAAAGTGACGACCAGGCCGCCCAATAATGCAAGCACCAGGGTGCCGCAAATCAACCAGCGCTGACGATACAAGGCACCGCGCAGCCATGCCGTATCAATCATCGGCGAGGCCGCTTGCTGGGGTGCGCCATTTGCGGGTGGCAAATAGCCGTCAGCCCATACTTCACGGCCCGGTCCGCGACCGTCATGCGCTTGAACAATCGGTTGATTTGTCATTGTTCTCGATCAGTTAACGCTGTTTACAATGGCCGCATTTGCAAAGATCCCGAACGCGGGAAGTGCGGTTAGGAGGTCTTGCCAGAACACGGAAAGGCCATCCGTACCAATTACAACTCTGTCACCAGGTTGCAGAACAGGATCGAGCATCGTCCCCTGTTTCATCTGTCCATAGTCGAACTTTGCGATCATCACACCGTCCGGTCCTTCGCGGAACACAGCAAGCTGATTTGACTTTGCAGAGCGGGTTGGCCCTTGGGCCATCGCGATTGCAGACGAGAGCCGCGAACCAGGCTTAAACGCAAACACACCCGGTTGGTTTACTGATCCTTCGACTGTCACGAGGTGAGAGGAATATTCGGTGATATTCACGCTGACCATCGGGCTCTTAAGACCCGCTGCAGAAAGACGACGGGTTACATCCATTTCAAACTGCTGAGCGGTCATCCCGGCAGCAGGGATCGATCCCAGAAGGGGAAGAGACACATTGCCCTCTACACCAACCTGCACGCTCTCGACCGAGAAGTCAGGCTCGCGAAACACATTCACTGAGATACTGTCGGATGGTCGAAGGGGATATGTTGTTGCCTGTTTATAGGTGAAGGCCTGTTGACCCAGATCAGAACGTGGCTGCGTCACGGCCGCGCCGATGATTGGCTCCGGGGTCGAAGCACAGGCAGACAGTCCGAGTGCTACAACGCTGCAGAAAGAAAGACGCAAGGTTCCGGCGGTTTTTGTAAAGGTCACAGTACCCTCCTCGATTATGTCGCCGTGCTTAGACGGTCGTATTCCGCAGCGCAACAATCTTGGCCATAACCAGATGTATCAAGCGAAAGGGTTGCTCATTTTCAGCAGCGATCAGGAAATCTGGGAAATTCAGGGGGCTGGAGATCCAGATTGGCGCAAATGTGCGATGCTAGCTCTCACCGGTTGCGCGATTGGTCCAAGTGATTATTGAAATTGTCTCGCGTTGACACACTCGGCCTGACTTGCGCTGCTTCCGAAGACCTGCAGGAACTGGGTTGGCGAGCGTGATCCATGGGTGTGATCGAAAGGGAAATTGATGTCAGACGGCCCATCTCTTCTTAGCCTCATGGCTGCCGGATTGTATGCGTTTGTTGCGGCCGGTTGTATCCTTGCGGCCACCCATTCGCAGCGCTCTCAACAAGCGCGCTGGCATTCTTTTGCTTGGATAGCACTTACCCTTCTTTTTGTTCTGCTGCTTGCGATGCGGGTGACAGGCATCGAGGAGACCATCCGAGACAGCGCGCGTGCGGTGCTGAGGGCGGAAGGAGCCTATCAGGGACGTCGGCATGTTCAGAGCATAATTGCAGCGATCGTGATAGTGGTCGCAGGAGGGGTTGCCGTTTGGCTTGCTTACAGAGTGTCCAGAGGTTCGCAGAGGCGGCTTGATCTCGTCGTCAAATGGGCCATCGGGGCAGGGCTGGCTATGGTAGCTCTGCTTGGCGCGCGATTTATCTCCCTGCACGCAATCGATAGTCTGCTTTACGGGCCACTCAAACTGAATTGGTTCGCGGACATCGGCGCCAGTTTGGCAGTGCTGGGACTGGCCGGATATTCGGTTTGGCTCATCCGCGCCGGGCCGAAGACGCGGCGCCGATAATCTGGGCAATCTGAACGCTCGCGGTTCCATCTCCATAGGGATTGTGGGCTTTTGCCATGGCTTCGTACGCGACCGCGTCGTCAAGCAGCCGGCCCGCTTCAGAAACTATGCGTTCGCGATTGGCCCCTACCAGCTTGGCGGTCCCAGCTGCTACGCCCTCGGGCCGCTCAGTAGTGTCGCGCATGACCAGTACGGGCTTGCCAAGGCTCGGTGCTTCTTCCTGAATGCCGCCCGAATCCGTCAGGACGATCTCGGATGCTTCCATCATGGCGACGAAA
The DNA here is from genome assembly GCA_039822745.1 of Pseudomonadota bacterium. Taxonomy (GTDB): domain Bacteria; phylum Pseudomonadota; class Alphaproteobacteria; order Sphingomonadales; family Sphingomonadaceae; genus Erythrobacter. The sequence continues at coordinate 27,169 of JBCBMN010000004.1, forward strand.
TTGAGGTAATCGAGCGGTTCGATCAATGCGATATTCTCGATTGTGCTCAGCGCTGGGCGCATCACTTCAGCGACATTGGGATTGGGATGCATGGGGTAGATGATCGCGGTGTCTGCTCGCGCGGCGAGGTTTTGCAGCGCGGCAGCGATCTGACGCATGCCGTCGCCGAAATTCTCCCGCCTATGGGCCGTCACGGCAATGATCCGTTTGCCCGCAAAGCGCTGTTTGAGAGGAGCAATTTCGGGAGCGAGTGAAGGGTCAGCAGCAATCCGCTCACGTGCGGTGAGAAGCGCGTCAATCACAGTGTTGCCCGTCACATGGATGGCGCCATCTGGCACATTCTCGTCGCGCAAGGCCTGGGCGGCCTGCGGCGTTGGCGCAAAGTGGAGGTCGGCAACCGCTCCTGTCACCTTGCGGTTCACTTCTTCAGGCCAGGGCGCGTAGATATCGCCCGAGCGCAGCCCCGCTTCGACATGGCCAATCGGAATGCGGCGGAAGTAGCAGGCCAAAGTTGCCATCATCGTTGTCAGTGTATCGCCATGGACCAGGACGCGGTCAGGCTTTTCGGCGTCGAGCGCTTCGCCAAAGCGGGTGATGATCCGTGCTGAAAGCGCATCAAGGCTTTGACCCTTCTGCATCAGATCAAGGTCAATGTCCGGCTCAATGCCTGCCATCTGCATGACTTGATCAAGCAATTCGCGATGCTGTGCGGTGACAGCGACGCGCACGTCAAAGCACTCCGCTTCGCGCAGAGCATGGACCACCGGAAACATCTTGATCGCCTCGGGCCGCGTCCCGAAAGTCACCATGATCCGGGGGCGCGCGGAACGGTCACTCATCGTTTCAGCATTCCGCGCGTGTCATAGACAAGCTTGCCCTTCAGACTGTCGGGCGTGAGGTGTTTGAAGGCGGTGTGATCGACAAGCACGACGACAATCTCTGCCTCTTCAAGGGCTTGGTCAAGAGGCGTGAGCTTGGCACCTGTACCCACAAACCCGTTTGGCAATTCCTCGGCAAACGGCTCGACCACCATGATCCGCTGACCCCTCGTGCGTGCAAGGCTAAGGGCGATCTCAAGCGCGGGGCTTTCCCGGAAATCATCAATGTCCGGCTTGAAGGCGAGGCCCAGCAGCGCGACCTTGCCACCGGGCACTGCGTCAAGAAGGGCGCGGATGCGTCGCTCTGTGTAAATGGCTTTGAAATCATTGACTTCACGCGCTGTGCGGATAAGCCGCGCAGCCTTGGGCGAACCTGAAACCAAGAACCACGGATCCACTGCGATGCAGTGTCCGCCAACGCCCGGCCCCGGTTGGAGGATGTTGACGCGCGGATGGCGGTTGGCGAGCTTGATCACATCCCACACATCGACGCCCAGATCATCGGCTACAACGCTGAGTTCATTGGCAAAAGCAATGTTCACGTCGCGAAAGCTGTTCTCAACCAGCTTGACGGTTTCCGCAACGCGCGACGTCGTCACCAGACAATCGCCATCAACAAAGCTGGAATAGAGCGCTTTGGCGCGGGCGGCGCATTCGGGGGTGATGCCGCCGATCACGCGGTCATTCTGCACCAGTTCGCGTACGATCTTGCCCGGCAGAACCCTTTCGGGACAATAGGCTAGAGCGATGTCGCCACCGCGCTGTTCACCAAAGACTGGCACAGCAAGATCGGGGCGCATCTCGGCGATGATCTGCGCAACTTTCTCCGTGGTGCCAACCGGCGAAGTGCTCTCGACGATCACGCAAGCCCCGGCCTGAATACTGGGAGCAATGGCGCGCGCGGCGCTTTCTACATAGCTGATATCGGGCGTGTTTTCCTCTGTCAGTGGGGTCGGGACCGCGATCATGTAGAAATGTGCGGAGGGAACCGTGGTTGCAGCGACAAGGCGCTCTGTTTCGATGGCTTCGCTGACCAGTCGATCAAGGTCGCGCTCCTCAATATGGACGCGCCCCGCATTGACGGTTTCGACAACCTTTTCAGAGACATCGACGCCGCAGACATTCCAGCCATAGCTCGCCAGTACCGCCGCGGTCGGCAGTCCGATGTAGCCCAGACCCACAACCACAACCTGATGATCTGGCGCAGGCTGGTGCTCGGCTGCGGCGCCAATGGCAACGGATGTATCAAAAGGTGCGTTCATTGCGGCTCAAGACCTTGTAAATTCTTGAGCTGATCCATGCCCTTGGGAGGCTTAAGATCGCGTTAGGCTTGCCTGAAAACCGTAGTGATTTTGCCACCCGATCCCAAAAGGGGACATAATCATGCTGAAAGCGGTTTAGAACGACCTTAAAGGTTTAGAGCCTGCTTGTACGCGGCCAGAAGCGGGTCAATCTGGTGCTGCCAGTTAAGCTCCTCGACAACACGTTCGCGGCCAAAGGCACCCATCGCTGCACGCCGATCCGGATCGTCGACCAGCTCAAGAATTTTCTCCGCCATGTCCGTCGCGTCATTGGGCTTGGCATAGAGCGAGGCTTCGCGTGCTGAAAATTTGCCTTCGGTCACGTCGAACTGAACCATGGCTTTGCCGAGTGACATATATTCCATGATCTTGTTCATGGTCGACTTGTCGTTCATTGCGTTCACCCGGTCCGGGTTGACGCCGATATCCATTGTCGAGAGCACTTCGAACAATTCTTGATCGGGCGCGCGTCCGGTGAAGGTGATGAAGTCGGCAAGCCCCTTGTCCGCGGTCAGCTTCTTGAGGTCATCCAGCGCCGGGCCTCCGCCCACCAAAACAAACTGAATATCTTATCGCTTTTTATCGCGCACCAGATGATCTACCGCATCTATCAGCAGGTCGATCCCTTCCTGCTCGCCCATCACGCCGACATAGCCAACCATATGCGCGCGGCCATTCTTCCAGCTATCAACCGGCGGCACCAGTTTGAGCCGCGAAAGGTCTGGCCCTGAGCGTACGACATGGACCTTGTCGGCTTCCATACCGCCGCGTTCAATCGCGATTTTCTTGTAACTCTCATTCGTCGCGATCGAGACATTGGCGAAGCGGAAGGTTAGCTTTTCAAAGATCACCATCAGCTTCCAGAAGAACCCGCGATGGTCGAACTTCGCTTCGTAGAGTTCGGGGTTAATATCGTGGTGGTCAAAGATGTATTTAACACCGAACAGCTTGAACGGAGCGGCGACCAGAAAGATCAGATCAGGCGGGTTGCAACCCTGAATGACATCAAAGCGGCGCTTGAAGAAAATTTTCCAAGCCAGCACCGTTTCCCAGAACAAGGCCGCGCCATATTCCAGCAGAAAGCCCAGCGCTCCGCTCGCCTCCAAGGGCAGCGAGTGGCGATAAATGTCGATGCCTTCGATAACTTCGTGGCGCTTCTCGAAGCCCTTGCCAATGGGGCAGATGATTGAGACCGCTGCGCCTGCCGCCTTCAAGGTGCGCGCTTCCTGCCATACGCGCCGATCAAAAGGCAGCGGCAGGTTTTCAACCACGATCAGGACATGTTTGCCCTTCAAGGGTTCGCCTTCAATGACCTTGGGGATGCCCTCTTCAGCCGTGGCTGTCAGATCGGTGGTGGGAGCGTTCATCGAAGGCCGCCTTTAAGGAATGGAACTCGCATCAACCGTCTTGGAAGCGGTCAATTCCAGCGTATCAATCAAGCGGTTGGTCGCGATCACCAGCGCGTAGTCGCGCGCCTCGACAGTTTCCTTGTTAACCAGCAGCCCGTCGATCTGCGGCAGGAAGGCATAGGCATAGCCAAGGTTCTGTCCGACCAGGTTTTCGGGCTCAATCTGCGGATCGTAAATGTCGAGGTCATAGCCCGCTTCAAGCAGTTTGCGCGCCATATCAACCGCCGGGCTTTCGCGCAGGTCGTCGGTTTCCATCTTGAATGCGAGGCCGACGAGCAGGACCCTCGCGCCCGGCTCCAGTCCGTGCGTCGCGTGAAGGAATTGGTGGTGCTTATGCGCTTCGTTGGAGCGGATGAGCGAGTCCACAAGATGCGTCGAGGAGCCGGTGTCTGCCGCGATATATTGCAGCGCGCGCACATCCTTGGGCAGGCAGCTTCCGCCGAAAGCGCCGCCGGGGCGGGTGTAATATGCGGAGATGTTGAGCTTGGTGTCGCTCTTGAAAATGGCGTGGACATCGCGCGCAGAGATGTCGAGGTTTTGGCAAACCCGGCCGATCTCATTGGCAAAAGCCACCTTCACCGCGTGCCAGCTGTTGTCGACGAATTTGGTGATCTCCGCCTCGCGCAGGCCCACGTCAAAGACAGGCGCTTCAATGCCTTCGTTGAGCGCGGCCATATTCGCTGACGGCTTGCCAGCCAAAGTGCCGATCACGATCTTGGGGGGGTTGAAATAGTCCTCAATCGCGGAAGCTTCGCGAAGGAATTCGGGATTGTAGACCAGTTCTACCGCCTCGGTAGCCTTGTCACCCAGGGAGCTCTCAATGATCGGCCAAATGATGTTCTCACAAGAGCCGGGGCGCATGGTCGAGCGATAGGCAAGCGTCAGCGGCTTTTCGCGATCTGCCTTGAGCGCTTCGGCAATGTTGCGGGTGACCTGCGCGATATAGGACATGTTGTGCGCGACATCGACGCCGACTACGGTGTGCCCCTGGCTGGCGATACATCCGGCGGCAGTCGAGCCCACATAGCCGAGGCCAAAAATCGCGATCTTCACTGAGTTCCTCCGCTTGGCGGTTTGATTAGCTTAGCCGCCTTACGCCCTGCCGCGTAGCAAGGGGCGTGGATTGTTGCAACGCACAATGACTCTGCGTCGTGCGCGCCTTCGAATTAGCTGGTTGTCATTGCGCATCCGTCACGCCAGACAACGCATCGGAGAGGAGCAATTCAAGAATGTCGCAAACATCCAAGGGCGCCACGGGGCCACTGAGCGGGCTGAAAGTCGTCGAATTCGCCGGGATCGGGCCGGGCCCGCATGTGGCCATGTTGCTGGCCGATCTGGGCGCTGAAGTTGTCACCATCGTGCGCCCGGGATCTGCTGTGACCAATCCCGTGGTCGAACGCGCGCGTCATCGCGCAGAAGTGAACATGAAAAGCGAGGAAGGTCTGGCACTGGCCAAGGCCGCATGCGCCACAGCGGATGTGCTCCTCGAGGGGTTCCGCCCCGGCGTGATGGAGCGCTTGGGCCTTGGCCCTGACGTGCTGCTGGAGGCCAATCCACGGCTTGTCTATGCGCGCATGACCGGCTGGGGGCAGGATGGCCCGCTTGCTCATGCTGCGGGGCACGACATTAATTATATTGCCATCACGGGAGCCTTGTCCGCGGTTGGCAAAGCGGGTGAGCCGGCGATCCCGCCGCAGAATCTGGTCGGCGATTTCGGGGGTGGGTCCATGTACTGCGCCTTTGGCATTCTCGCCGCGCTTTATGAGCGGGAGCGTTCGGGCAAGGGACAGGTGGTTGACGCCGCCATTGTTGATGGCGCGACCAGCCTGATGAGCTTTTTCTTCGGGGTTCGGAACCGCCCCTTCATTACCACTGAGCGCGGGCAGGGCATGCTGGGCGGTGCGGCGCATTTCTACCGCTGCTTTGAATGCGCAGATGGGCGCGAGGTTTCGGTTGGAGCGATCGAACCGCAATTCTATACCGAACTGGTAGCGAAGGCGGGTGCGGATGATGTGGCTGAGGGTCAAATGAACCCGGCCAATTGGGACGACTACACCGATAAGCTGGCGGCTTTGTTCAAGACCAAGCCGCAGGCCGAATGGGTCGAGCTGCTGGAAGGCAGCGATGCGTGCTTCGCGCCGGTACTCGACATCGAGGAAGCGCGTGACCACCCGCATATGAAAGCGCGTGCAGCCTATGTGGAGCATGATGGCGAGTGGCACACCGCCCCTGTACCTCGCTTCAGCCGGACGCCCGGCAGCGTTCGCTCAAGCTCGAATGATGGTGCGGAAGTGATCGCCGCGTGGTCTGGTTCAGGACAGGAGGCAGGCTGATGGCGGGCAAGTATTTCGATGAGTGGCAGGTGGGTGAGCGGATCACGCATGATATTCGCCGAACGGTGACCGAGACGGACAATTTGCTGTTCTCAACCATGACGCACAATCCGCAGCCGCTGCATCTCGATATCGAAGCGGCCAAGGAAAGCGGCTTTGGTCAGATCCTTGTAAATTCGACCTTCACCTTTTCGCTGCTGGTGGGTCTGTCCGTGGGTGACACGACTTTGGGCACATTGGTGGCCAATCTGGGCTTTAACAATGTGGTGACGCCAAAGCCCGTCTTTATCGGCGACACATTGCGCGCCGAAACCGAGGTCAAGGAATTGCGCGAGTCCAAGTCACGCCCCGAAGCCGGGATCGTGACGTTCACTCATGAGCTTTTCAACCAGCGTGACGAGGTGGTCTGCCGGTGCGAGCGCTCGGCGCTCTTGCGGCGCTCAGCCTGAGGACGCTGAAGTCCGGGGCGATCCGCCCAGTGCTTGCCATAGTAAAATGCGCGCACGGTTCGCTCTGCCGACGCTGGCTGCGGCGCGTTCCCCGCTCGCATCGGCGGCACGGCGGGCCTCGAGCACTTCGGAGAAATTGACCAGACCGGCGCGATAGCGGGTGTCAGCCAGCTTCGCAGCGCGTTCCAGATCGGTATTCTCCTTGAGCGCAAGGGCCGCTTCGGCATCGCTCGCATTGATCAGGCCGTAGGCTGCCTCTGCATCGCCCAACGCCTGAAACACCGCGCCGCGATAGGCTTGGAAAGCGACGCGCTTATTGGCGGCAGCGGTGTCGATTTCGGCCTCGATCCTGCCAAAGTCGAGCAACGGACCGGCAATTCCTGCGGTAAGCGAGCCGACAATGGAATCGTTGTCGAAAATATCACCTGGGTCGAAGGCAAGCAGGCCGATCACGCCCGACAATGTGATCTTGGGAAAGCGCGCGCGAGAGGCGGCGGCAAGGTCTCCATCGGTCGCGGCCAGTTCCGCCGCAGCTACCAGAACATCAGGACGGTTGGTGAGCAGTTCGGAGGGCAAGGCGGCTGGCGCAGCTGCGAGTGCCGGTGCGGCGGCTGGCCCGGCAAGCGCCGCGCTGACCTCTTGTGCGCCAAGCCCGGTAAGCGTCACCAGACGGCCAATGATCTGCACTCGTTCGCTTTCAAGCCCGGCGAGGCGCGAGCGTGAGGCGCTGGCCTGCGCTTGGGCGCGAACCCGATCAAAGCCCGGAGCAATGCCGGCTTCCTCACGCGTCCTGGCCAGAGCCGCAAGCCGCTGTGCTGCAGCGACATCGCTTTCAAGCGCAGCTTGACGCGCAGCGAGCGTGCGCCAGTCAATGACGCTTCCGGCAATTTCCGAAAGCAGCGCATTGCGCACAGCGGCGGCCGAAGCGCTTGCTGCATCGATCCGCGCGATTGCAGCGCGTTCCTGCGCGCGCAATTGCCCAAAAATGTCGGGATCCCAGCTGGCGACCAGATTGGCGCCATAGAAGGTTTGCGTGCTCGGGATCAGGCCAGAGGCACCGGCATCGCCGAACTGGTTCGGGTTGATGCGGTTTTCGATCACGCTGCCATCAGCGCTGATATTGGGCAGGCGTTCGGCACCGGCGCGCGCGGCGCCGCCCCGTGCCACATCGACCCGTGCGAGCGCTTCGGCAAGGCTGGGGGCACCCTCGAGTGCGCTGGCAGCGAGTGTGTCAAAGCCCGCATCACCATAGGGAAGCAACGCATCCACGTTTGCTGCGGTTTCGGCTTCAGGCGCGTAGAAAAAAGCTGGCGCTAGCTCAGGCGCAGGCGTCGCAATTTCGGGCGTTGGCTTCAGGCCACACGCGCCAAGTGCGAGCGCGACTGGCAGGGCCAGTGCTATCCGGGATGGGCGGGGCATGGTCATCACTCCGCCTCTGCCTTGGCGCTCGTGTCGCGGGCAGGGATGAAGGCGTCGACCTGTTGACCCACGCGGAACATTTCGCTTTCCGGCAGCGCGTAGATGAGTTGGAGCACGCGCACGTCCACGCGCTCCGAAGCGCTGTTGGTAAGCGAGCGCTTGGGCACAACCTGAGGCTCTGCGCGCACAAAGATCGCCTCGACTTGCTGATCGGCTGCGCCGCGTGGGCTGACCTTGGCCTTGGCACCCATCTTCACGCGCGGGGCTTCGTTCTCGTCGACATCAATGCGGACATGCAGCGGGTTGGTCTCACCCATCTGGATGAAGGGCACCGAATTGCCGCCACCTTGAGTCGAGACGAACTCACCGGGCCGGATATTCACTGCCAGTATCTCACCCCCAATCGGCGCCCGCACGGTCAAGCGACCCAGATCAGTGCGCGAGGAGGAAGCGCGCGCTTGGGCGGCAGTCAGCCGTGCTTGGGCGACAGCCAGACGGCTGGTCGAAGCATCATAGTCACCCTGGGCCCGAATGATTTCCGAGCGGCTGACCGCAGCGGGATCATCAAGATTGCTGTACAGATCAAGCTGCTGCTTGGCTGTGGCCTGCGCGGTTTGTGCTTCTGTAATCGAAGCGCGCGCTTCGCCGATTGACGCATTGGCTTCGGCCAGCTGCGCACGTACCGCGCGATCATCGACAAGGAACAGGACCTGGCCTTTCTCAACCCGGTCACCCGGCGAAACTCGCAGGTCGGTGATCAAGCCTGACAAGGCCGTGCCGATGTCGATTATCTCGCTAGCTGGCTCCACCAGTCCCACACCGGCAACGCGCGCTGCATTGGCCAGATCGCCCTTGGCCTTGGGCGGCTGCTTTTCCGGGTCGGTGATTTCTCGGTCAGGAAGCTCGTCGATCACATACCAGGTCGCCGCGCCCAGTCCGATGACGGCGATGACCGGCAGGATTTGCCGAGAAAAGCTGAGGTTGGGGATAAGAAGTGCCATGATGTGCCTATGGGATGGGGGTGAACTGAAGATCGGTCATGAGGATCAGTGATCCTCTGGCATTTCGGTGCCGTCATGGGTGACGCGGCCATCCTCCAGCACGAGGATGCGATCCGCGAGGTCGAAAATGCGATTGTCGTGGGTGACGATGATGCAAGCGCGGTCTTCGGCCACGGCGACTTCGCGCAACAAGTCCATGACGCGCCGACCAGAGCGGGCGTCCAGCGCAGCCGTCGGCTCGTCGCACACGACGAGGCGTGGTTCGTGCACCAGAGCGCGGGCGATGGCGACACGCTGTTGCTGGCCGCCGGAAAGCTGGCGCGGAAGCTTGGTTGCCTGATCGCCAATATTCAGCGCGTCGAGCAATTCCATCGCTTTTCGCCGAGCAGGTTCGACCGCCATGCCTTGTGCGATCAGCGGAACAGCAGCATTTGCGGCGGCATCGATCGAAGGGATGAGATTGTACTGCTGAAAAATGAAGCCGATATTCTCAAGCCGGAAGTTCACCAGTTCCGTGTCCGTCAGCGAGTATATGTCGGTGCCGAAGACTTTAACCTCACCCTCGGTCGGCCACAGGATTCCGCACATGATCGAGATCAGCGTGGTTTTGCCCGATCCGCTTTCGCCCACAACATAAGTCATCTCGCCCGATTTGATATCGGTGTCGATGCCGTGGAGGACGCGGATGGTTGACTGGCCCGCCTGAAAGTCGCGGATGATCCCGCGCGCACAGATGGCGGTGGTGTCGCTTGCGTTGGTCATTGTGCGAGCCTCCATCACCGGAACACCGAAGCAGGCTCAGTCCGCAGGACGCTGCGCAGGCCAACATAACCGGTCATCGCCAGGATGACGACCACGGCAACAGCGCTGACGAAGGGGATCTCCCAAGGAATGTAGAAACCCTTGAAAGTCGGAACACCAGAAAAGCCCCAGATAAAAAGCACCGTTCCGACGATTCCGAAAGCATAGCCTACCGAGCCCACAAGAGTGGCCTGTGCGGCGACCATTTTGACAAGCTTCCAATTGGTTACGCCGATGGCTTTTAGCGCCCCAAACTGTTTTATGTTGTCGCGGATGAACAGGCTGAAGGTCAGGCCGACAATGGCGACGCCGACGACGAAGCCCAAAAAGACAGTGATGCCAAAATTGGTCGGAATGCCGGTGTTCTCGATTATGAAGCGCACGCCCGCTTCTGCAAACTCATCGCGTGTTTCAGCTTTTAGGCCGGTTTCCCGCTCAATCCGTTCGGCCACCGCAACGGCGGTCTCGCCCTCGGCAATACCGACCAGCACGAAGGAAAGCCGGTTGCGGGTGCCTGGCACATAATTCAGCGCTTGGCTGTATTTGGTGTAGAGCACGACCTGGCTGGTGAAGCTTGGGATCGCATCGGCGACACCGCGAATGACGGCTCGTTGATCATTTAACTCCAGCCGCTGTCCGATTGGGTCTTCGCCATTCTCAAACAGATTGGTGATGCCAACATCATCGATCAGCACGCTGTCGGGTTGATAAAGTGCCGATTTGAGCCCTTCCGCCATATTCTCCGGCAAACCAATAAGCGTGGCATCGTCCACTCCGATGATCGCAACGCCTTCCAGATCGCCTGTGGCGCTGCGCACATTGGCATTGGCGCGCAGATGCGGGACAGCCCACTCAACGCCTTGGACCGAGCGCACTTCATCAAGCGCGGTGGCCGGCATTTCATACTTCACGTCGGTGGTCCGGCTGACCGGGTCCATCACCCACACTTCGGCCTCGGGCGTGTTGAACACACCGCTCGCACCACGCTCAATCAGGCTGAAAAAGATCGTGAGCTGCTGGGTGATCAGCAGCGTCGAAAAGGCGATGCCGAACAGCAGGCCATAGAATTTCTGCTTGTCGCCGGTAAGCATTCGGATGGCGATCCAGAGCATAGGAGAGGAACCTTTGAACCAGGCAGGGGTTGCCATTGCGAGGGTTGCGTCACATTATTGAACGACACCGTTTAATTGAACGGTTGCGTTCACTTAGTCAATCATCTTTTTGGATTCAGGTTCCCCACATTGAACAAAAAGCCGGGACGTCCCTCAGATCAGGCCAAGCGCCGCTCCATTATCGAAGCCGCTTCGAGGCGGTTTTTCGAAGATGGCTTTGCGGCCACGCCGATTGAGCAAGTCGCTGCAGATGCAGGGGTTTCCAAGGTCACGATCTACAATCACTTCGGTGACAAACGCGGGCTTTTCACAGCGGCAGTCGAGCTGGAATGCGAAAAGATGCGCGGCTATTTCAGCATTGAAGAGACCATCGAAGGATCGATCCGTGAGCGGCTGGAAACGATCGGCGATGGCATGATCGCCTTCCTCTCGCGGCCTGAAATGCTCCAGTTTGAACGCCGAATCGCTGCCGAAACGGTTGAGGAACCTGCGATCGGGCATGCGTTTCTGGATGCCGGGCCCTGGCGAATGAAACAGGCTTTTGCGGATTTTCTCGCCTATGCCAATGAGGTGGGCGAACTTAGCGTACCTGACCCGATGCTGGGCGCGGAGCAATTCGCGGCGCTTTGCAAAGGGATGGGCGATCTCGATCTGCGCTTTGGCCGCGAAGTAACCGCCGAGGACCGTGCCAAGCGTATATCCGGTGCGGTCGATGTGTTTGTCGCCGCTTACGGAACAGCGAACTCCACTGCGTCGAATTGAATTTTCACATCACTGTCTTCGAAAATTAGCATCCAGCGCGTGGCGGCGCATTATCTTGCCATTCATTCGGGCATTCCTACATTGTGAAGCCTGAGAAAAGGAATCACCTCAAAATGAGCGACCAGAACGATCCCAACCAGCAGCCCCCCGAAGGCCAGAACCCTTGGGTGAAGCAATTGATGATTTGGGGAGGCATCTTCCTCGCGCTCCTTCTCGTCGTGTCGCTCTTCAGCAATGCCGGGCAGCCGCAAGGGCCCGAAATCCAGTACTCCGAGTTCCGTGATCAGGTTCAGGAAGGCAAGATCGAGTCGGTTCAGCTGGGCGACGATATGATCGTCGGCACGTACAAGAGCGGACAGACCTTTACCGCGATACCTGTCCGGTCTGACAATGAGATCACCGGCCTGCTGGAAGACAATGATGTGAAGTTCACCGGCAAGCAGCGCGAGCAGCAGAGCATTTTGCTGTTCATCCTGCTCAATTCGCTGCCCTTCCTGCTCATTCTGGGCATTGCCTTTTTCGCGCTGCGCCAAGTTCAGAAAGGCGGCGGCGGCGGCGCGATGGGCTTTGGCAAGTCCAAGGCCAAGATGCTCACCGAACGCCAGGGCCGCGTCACGTTTGACGATGTTGCCGGTATCGATGAAGCCCGCGAAGAACTGCAGGAAATTGTCGAGTTTCTGAAAGACCCGCAGCGCTTCTCGAAGCTGGGCGGTCAAATCCCGAAAGGTGCGCTTCTGGTCGGTTCGCCGGGTACGGGTAAGACCCTTTTGGCCCGCGCGATTGCAGGCGAAGCGGGCGTTCCCTTCTTCACCATTTCAGGTTCGGACTTTGTCGAGATGTTTGTCGGCGTCGGCGCCAGCCGCGTGCGCGACATGTTCGAGCAAGCCAAGAAGAACGCGCCCTGCATCGTATTCATTGACGAGATTGACGCTGTCGGTCGCAGCCGTGGCCATGGCCTTGGCAATTCGAACGATGAGCGCGAGCAGACCTTGAACCAGCTGCTGGTTGAGATGGACGGTTTTGAAGCCAATGAAGGCATAATCATCATCGCCGCGACCAACCGTCCCGACGTGCTGGACCCTGCGCTGCTGCGTCCAGGCCGGTTTGACCGTCAGGTCGTGGTGCCGATCCCCGACATCGATGGTCGTGAGAAAATCCTTGGCGTTCACATGAAGAAGGTGCCGCTTGCACCTGACGTGAACCCGCGCACGATTGCACGCGGCACTCCAGGCTTCTCGGGCGCAGACCTCGCCAACCTCGTCAACGAAGCCGCTCTGTTGGCCGCGCGCCGGAACAAGCGTCTTGTTGCCATGCAGGAATTTGAGGACGCCAAGGATAAGGTCATGATGGGCGCAGAACGCCGCTCTATGGTCATGACCGAGGATGAGAAGAAGATGACCGCCTATCATGAGGCGGGCCACGCTCTGGTCAGCATCAATGAGCCGGCATCCGATCCGATCCACAAGGCCACCATCATTCCGCGCGGCAGAGCGCTGGGCATGGTGATGCGTCTGCCGGAGCGCGACAGCTATTCCTACCACCGCGACAAGATGCACGCGAACCTCGCCGTCGCTATGGGAGGGCGCGTTGCCGAAGACATCATCTTTGGTCACGACAAGGTTTCGTCAGGTGCCTCGGGTGACATTCAGTACGCGACTGATCTCGCGCGCAACATGGTCACCAAATGGGGTATGAGCGACAAGCTTGGCCCGCTGCAATATGAGCAAAGCCAGGAAGGCTATCTCGGCATGGGGCAGACCGCGCGCACCATGGCGGGCGCAGAGACCAACAAGCAGATCGATGCCGAAATCAAGCGGCTGGTCGAAGAAGGTCTGAAGCGGGCGACTGACATCCTGACCGATCAGGAAGAAAAGCTCCATCTGCTTGCTCAGGCGCTGCTCGAATATGAAACGCTCTCCGGGGACGAGATCAACACGTTGATGGAAGGCGGCGAGATCGACCGTCCCGACACGCCCAGCGGCCCAACCACGGTTCGTCCGGCCCATGGTTCGGCCATCCCCAAAGCGGGCAAGCGCTTTGGTCCCAAAGGGGGCGAAGCACCACAAGGGGCCTAAGCCAAGCCGCAACTGAATTCGTGAGAAGGGCGCCGGAGCAATTCGGCGCCCTTTCTCGTTCAAGCCGTCAAAACGCTCCGAGCAGAAAGAGTGTGTTGATGAACAGCATCAAGATGATGAAGATAAAAATGAAGAGCGCGAAAAAGCGCCAGATGGTCGAAAAGCGCGACAGCCCATAGGTATATTTCAGGTGCTTGTAGACATGGAGCGGTGCAAGGACGGCGAACAGCAAGAAGACCCAGCCTGCCTGCAATCCACCGACGGCAGCCAAAGACAATACGATGAAGAACAACGACATGAAGCTGAGCGAATAAGTGATGAAAACAGTATGATCGTAGGCCTTGTGCTGGCGCCGCCAGAGGAAGAGCAGCGCCATGAAAGGCAGTGATATGGGGATCAGAAGCCAACCGAATTTATAGCCGTTTGATTGCATCTTGTAGAGCATCAGGCTTGGGTTCTCGCGCCACTTCTTGATGAGTCCCTTGTCGATAGATTCGACACCGGTGATTACCGCATCCTCGCTGAAGTCGAAATCGGCATCCGCCAATGCGTCGCTGGCGCCTGCGGTAACACCCTTCAGAACTGCCTGGGTTTCGTCATATTGGGCGCGCAGATCTTTGATCTCGTCTTCATCAGTCGCACCGCTGGCTTCCAGCTCCTCAATGCGTTTTGACAGGTCAGCGGCCTGCGCTTCAACCAAGTCACTAGAGGCGTCAGGTACCATGCCCTCGGGCGACAGATCACTGTCAAAGGACGCAGGAACGGTCAGTCCCACCATCTGAAACACCGCGAACATCGCAAAGACGCTGAACAGGAACATCGCCATGGGGCTGACGAACTTCGCGCGCTCTCCTTCAATATAGCGGCGGGTCAGCCGTCCGGGCTTAAAAGCGAGCAAGGGTAGCGTGTGCGCAAGCTTCCCATCCAAGTGGAGCACGCCGTGCATGATATCGTGCCCGATCGCCGTAAGTGTGCGGTGCACATGCGCTTTCTGACCACATTGATTGCAATAGGGTCCGGTTAAGGGCGCACCACAATTCGCGCATTCGGTTTCACCCGTCGGCGCAGCCTTCGCTTCACCGGCGTTCGGCTCCACGGCCTTCGCTGCAAGCGAGCCTTCCAAGGCAACGCCCAGCCCTTCGGCGATATCACTCATGATCGATGCCCCTGATGCATGCTGCGGTGCACTATAAGGCTCACGCGCAGCTTGCCAATGGAGCTGTTACTTCTCGGCGAGTTTGCGCTCGATCGCGGTCCAAAGCTGCGCAAAGGCGCGCGCGGCGGGTGTGCGCGGGGCAAAGGCACCCACCGGCTTGCGTTCAACCGCGCATTGCTCGATCGCGCTGGCAAGCGGCACGACGGGCCATTTGGTGTTGGCCTCGCGTGCTTCGCGGTGGAGCGTGCGGCGCATATCGACCATGGAGAGTACGGGCAGAATGGGCGGATGGCCCGTCCCGCTGCCGCGCACTTCCTCAACGACCAATTCAAAGGCGCGTGCCGAAAGCGGCGAGGGCGGCAGTGGAACGATTACCAGATCGGCTGCGCGCATCACTTGTGCGCTGACCTCGTTCAGAACGGGTGGGCAATCGAAGATGATCCGGTCGTAATCCTTGCTCAGCCCTTGAACCAGCTTGGCGAGCCGTTTCTTCTTGCCCAGCATATCGAACTGGCGGTCCAGTGTCCGGATGCTTTCATCGGCTGGGAGCAGATCGAGATTGTCGTACTCGGTTTTCTGGATCAGCTTTGAAGGTTCACGATCAGAGGCAAAGACGCTCTCCGCCGTGCGCTTCTTCCTTGGATCAATGCCGAGCAGAAAGCCCGATCCGTTCGAAGCGTCCAGATCCCAGAGCAGCGTCTTGCGACGAGAGATGTTTGCCGCGCACCAGGCCAGGTTCACTGAAAAGGTCGTTTTGCCGACCCCGCCTTTGACACTGTACACTGCAATCGAAGCCATCGTTTTGCCTGTCCTACCGGAGTTGAACGCATCTCAAGCGCTGTCGCGATTGTTACGTTTTGGTTACACGATACGCTGTTACACGCTCGAAGGATCAAGGCAAGCACTCCTGTGCCTGCGTTAAACACCTGTCATTTGAGGCAGCATATCTGAAACGCGCATAAAAAAGGCCGCCGAAGGGCAGCCTTTTCCAATTTGGGACACATTTGCTGTGTCATTCAGCCTGGGTCGAAGCGATTAGCCTTCGTAATCGGAACCAATCGAAGTTGACCGGGTCGGTGCTGATGCAGTGATCCGCAGCGCTTCTGCCGACTGGCTGAGCGAACCGATTTCGTCGGCATCGTCTTCATCATCGGGCAGGATCTTCTGCAGGCCGGTGACCAGAGCCTCGTTCAATTCTTTGGGCCTGATCGTCTGCTCAGCAATCTCGCGCAGGGCCACAACCGGGTTCTTATCCCGATCGCGATCAATCGTGAGTTCGCTACCCCCGGAAATTTCGCGCGCACGCTGGGCCGCCAGCAGGACGAGGTCGAAACGGTTTGGAATCTTGTCGACGCAATCTTCAACGGTAACGCGAGCCATTAGGCGAGGCCTCTTCGTAAAATCGGTTTTAGGAAAGAGCGAGGCATCTAGGGACGAGGTTGCCCAGAGTCAAGATTTTGGTGCCTTTGCTTCGGTCCTATTCGAAACCCCAATCGGAATAATCCTTGAGATTGGGTGAGGTGAACTTGGTGTATTCGCTCTGGAACAGCAGCGGCACATTGCCGGTCGAACCGTGACGCTGTTTGGCGATGTTGATGGCGGCCTTGTTCTTCACCTGCTCATAGGCCTCTTCCCAGGTACGATACTTCTCGACCGCTTCCGGTGTGCTCGTCTCGGTCGGGAAATCGGGACGCGAGGCTTCCATGTAATAATCGTCGCGATAGACGAACCAGACCATGTCGGCGTCCTGCTCGATCGAGCCGGATTCGCGCAGGTCTGAAAGCATCGGACGCTTGTCCTCGCGCTGCTCGACCGCGCGGCTGAGCTGCGAAAGCGCGATCACGGGCACGCTGAGTTCCTTGGCGAGCGTCTTCAATCCGCGGCTGATCTCGGAGATTTCGTTGACGCGGTTGTCATTGGCTCGGCCTGACCCTTGCAGCAGCTGGAGATAGTCAACCACGATGAGGCCGATATCGTGGCGTCGCTTCAACCGCCGTGCCCGGTTGCGCAGAGCCGCGATGGTGAGCGCTGGCGTATCATCGATAAACAGCGGCAATTCCGCAAGGCGCTGGCTGGCAAAGGAGAGGCGCTGAAAGTCCTCTCGGCTCATTTTACCGCTGCGCAGCGATTCTGAGCTGATCTCCGCCTGCTCGGCCAGAATACGAGTGGCGAGCTGGTCGGCGCTCATCTCCAGACTGAAAAAGGCCGCCGGTGCGCCGTAATTGAACTCGCCGCCCTCCTGCTGCCACTTGAGATGAGCCTCGGCGCAGTTAAACGCGATATTGGTCGCGAGCGATGTCTTTCCCATGCCCGGACGCCCGGCAAGGATAATGAGGTCGGAATCGTGCAGACCCGAAACCTTGCGGTCGAGCGAATCCAGCCCGGTCGTCTTGCCCGAAAGCCCGCCGCCGGAATTCATCGCGGCTTCGGCCATCTTGATCGCCACCAGAGCGGCATCGCGGAAACTTGCGGCTTCGCTGCCTGTCTCGGCGCCCTCGGCAACCTTGAACAGATCGGCTTCAGCTTCGGCAATACGGTCCATCGGCTGGACATCGTTTGAGGTGTCCAGCGCGCCTTCCACCAGCCCGCGACCCACGCTCACAAGCTCGCGCAGCAGCGCGAGGTCATATATTTGCTGCGCCAGTTCGTGCGGGGCAAGCAGACCTGCGCCATTGGCGGTAAGCTTTGCAAGATAGCTCGGACCGCCCAGTTCCGCGAGCGCCGGGTCGCCTTCAAACTGCGGACGCAGGGTAACCGGCGAGGCGGTGCGGTTGAGATCGACCGCTTTGAGAATTTTCTCATAGATCCGCTCATGCAGCGGTTCGAAGAAATGCTGCGGACGGATCGGTGTGCGCAATTCCTCAATCACGCGGTTGTCGATCAGAACCGCGCCCAGAAAGGCGGCTTCGGCCTCCAGATTGGAGGGAAGCTTGCGGCCTGTTTCATCAGTGTCGGTGGTGTCGTCGCTGGGAAAAAGCAGAGTATCGGTCTCGTCCATCAGACCCTGATGCGCCTTCGCCCCCGGCCTTCGCAAGGGGGAAATGCGCCAATATATTTGATGTATCAGACCTTGCGCTGTGGATAGCGGGGAAGGCCGAGTGCGACTTGCTGAGTCGAAACGCTTGAAGTCGCCCCCCCCGATCTGCGAAGGCTAGTAACCATGGCAGGCCCTCCGCCCGATTCCCACGCGACGACTCAGAGGATCGCTCACATCGCGCTTGATGAAGCGACGATCCTTTGGCGCAACGCCGATGTTGAGCAAGAGCGCCGCGTGGCGATCTACGATCTGATTGAGGAGAACACCTTTAAGCCGATCAAGAGCGCTGAAAGGGGCGCCAAGGGTCCTTACCGCCTGTTCCTGGGTGTGCGCGATGGTCGGCTGGCTATGGATGTCAGCGATGAGGATGAGCAATTGCTCGAAACGCTGCTGATCGGCCTCGCCCGCTTCCGCCGCCCGATCCGCGAGTATTTTGCGATCTGCGATTCCTATTATCAGGCGATCCGCAAAGCGACTCCGGCCGAGATTGAGACGATTGATATGGCCCGGCGCGGCATTCACAACAATTCAGCCGAGCTCTTGCTGGAGCGGCTCGAAGGCAAGGTTGAGACCGATTTCGCCACAGCGCGCAGGCTGTTCACACTGATCTGCGTTCTGCATATCAAAGGCTGAGCCGGAAGAGCGCAGCGGATCATGGCTGGAAAATCACGCAGCAAAAAGCGCCGCAAGTCGGGCGGGGTATTTCGCCGGTTGATGCAGCTCGCGGCGCTGATTGTGCTCGGCGGGCTAATTTACGCGGCATGGTTCTGGTATGAGATGCGCTCTTGGAAACCCGATGAGGCTCTCTACCCCGAACAGGGCGCTGTCATTGGCAGCGGCGCGGCGGGGGTGCGGTTCGAGACGCTGAAGGCGACAGGCGCGGACTTTGTATATCTTGATTTGGGCGCGGCTGGTGCAGCGCCTGATCCCGGCTTTCGTGAGCGTTTTACGGCGGCAAAGGCGGCGGGCCTCAAAGTCGGGATCGTGCAATTCTTCGATCCGTGCCAGCGTGCAGATCCGCAATCAGCCCGGTTTACCCGCATGGTCGCTCGCGATCCTGACCTGCTGCCGCCAGCCATTGCCTTGATCCGGTTGCCGGACAGCTGCCAGCCCAAGGTCAGCGATGCGGCGGTGACGAGCGAGGTGACGACGCTGGTCAATCAGATTGAAGCGCATGCGGATAAGCCGGTGATCCTGAAACTGGGCAAGGACTTTGAAACCCGCTTTCGCCTCGCCGATGCGGTGGATCGAGATCTTTGGCTTATCCGCGACCGTTTGCGCCCACGCTATGCGCGGCGGCCCTGGCTGCTATGGAGTGCAAACAGCCAATTGGTCAGCGAAGCGATGGGAGACCCTGTAGAATGGGTGGTGGTGCAGAAATGACTGTATCAAGCGAGCAGGAAGCGGTTCTGATCGCCGCAGCGCGTGGGGCAGGCGAGCACGCTTACGCGCCCTATTCGGACTATCAGGTGGGGGCTGCGCTGCTGTTTGATGATGGCGTGGTGATCACCGGCAGCAATGTCGAAAATGCGAGCTATGGCCTCGCGCTATGTGCCGAGACGGTCGCGGTGTCGCGCGCCTTTGGTGAAGGGCGCCGGGGCGGTTTGGTAGCTGTTGCGGTGACAGGTCCACTGGACAAAGGCGACGGCGCGCCGATCACGCCTTGCGGGCGGTGCCGTCAGGTTCTCAACGAGCTGGCGCAATTGGGCGGGACGGACCCTTTGATCCTGTGCGTGGGCGAAGATGAGGTGAGACGGGTGACATTGTCCGAGCTACTGCCACACGCCTTTGGCCCCGCGCATCTGGCCTAGGGTCAGAAGAGGCCCTTCAGCGACTTCGTGACGTTCCCAACCGGGTCTTTGCGGAACGCGATCTCTTCCTTGCCGACATATTTAAAGATGCCGTCGAGCCCCTGATCGGTCACCGTCTTGTTGATGCTTTCGCGGGTCAATCCGGCCTGGCTGATAAAGCTGTGCTGGGCGGAAAGGCTGTCAAAGGTCTTGTAAACGCCGATCTCTTCCATCGCCCCGTCGATCAGCGGGCTGAGCTTTGCATGCAGTGCGTCGTTGGACGAGCTGCGCAGATATTGTGTGCCGCCATCGTCTTCATTCAGGATATCGGGTGCGTCGCTGAAAGAGAGGCCATCGATGGCCTCGCGGAAAATCGGCTTTGCCTCTCCGGCGGCGACACCGGCGGCATCGTTGATCTGCTTGGTCACATCGTCAAGGATGCCCAGCTTGCTCGCGCCGCTCATGATCGAGCCAAGCAAGCCGCCGCCCGTGCTTCCGCCGACAATGGGCAGGCCAATACGCACGTCTTCATCGCCATAATAGGCGCCGGGTTCAGCGAGCTTGTCGAGCGCGCTGTCGGTCGCTTTGCCAAGGATCGACGAAAGGTTGAGATCACCCAGACCGAATTGCGCGCGCGCTGTGCCGGGCAACAGGATCAAGCCTGAAGTGGCGGTCAGGCCCGCGATCATTGTGCGGCGATTCAGTATAGTCATGATGCGTCTCCCATTTGCGTGCAGATGTATCACACTTGGGCATGGGGCGCAGGGTAAAAACCTGTATCCTAACCCTCGGAGGTCTCGATCCATTCCAAGAGTGCCGCGAGACAATCGCGCCCCAGCATCTTGCATCGCTCTGGCGACCAACCTTGTTCGGGTTCCGGAAAATCAGCAAGATCCTTGAACGGCATTTCCAGCGTCATCGCGCATGCGCCATAACGCTCAGCAACCTGATTGGTGCTGATGGAGAGATTGGCGCGCCCCGGGGGAGATTTGGGGTAGCCGAGCTTGGTCTGAAAGTCTGGAGTGCGCCGATCAAGAATACGCTGATAGCGATAGAATTGATCACCCTGCGCATCGGTCCAGCTCGGTATGCCCTCAAAGCCGGCAAGGAAGTTGGCAGGGATCGCCTCATCGCCATGGACGTCCATCGCAACGTCGACCCCGGTTTCGTCCATGCGCGCACGGATGGCGAGCACTTCGGGAGACTTCTCAGCCGACGGAGTAGCCCATTCGCGATTGAGGTTGGTGCCCGCGGCGTTTGTCCGCAAATGGCCTCTTGCCGAACCATCGGGATTGCAGTTCGGGACGATATGCAGGCGGCAGTGCTTACGCAGGCCTCTGGCGACTGGGTCTGTCGGATCGGTAAGGCATTCAAGCGCGCCCTCCATCCACCACTCGGCTTGTGTTTCGCCGGGGTGCTGGCGCGCGTAAAGCCAGACTTTGAGCGCGCCCTCTCCCATCTCCAGCATGTCGAGCGGGCGTCCGTCCAAAGTCTGCGTCAGCCGGATCAGGTCCACGCCTTCGCTCGCTGCGGTTTCGGCGACCAGATCGTGATGCCGTTCAATCGAGTATGGCGCGAAATAGGCGAAGTAGCAGACATCGCTCGCGGGCATATGCCGGATGGTGAGCGTGCCGTTCGCCTCGCTCTTGTCGAAAGTGCTTTGTGCGCGGCCCCAATATTCCCGGTCCTCAGAAACGCAGGCATCGTAATCGGGCCATCCGCCGGGATAGGCGCTGTCATTGAGACCGGTCAGCTTGAGCTCCAGCTCTTCGCGAGCGGCCCCCGTCACCCGGAAGTGAAACCATTGAGCGAATTCGGAATTGAAATCCTTGAGGATGGCCAGCCGCGCTGTCAGCCCGTCGATTTCGAGAATTTCGATATTGCCGCTGTCAAAGGCGGCGTCGATAGCAATCGTCATGGTTTCTCCACCAGATCGGTGACATCAAGGCTGATCGTGTCGCCATTGCCGCCGGGAAAGTCCTTGAACACCGCGGCGGCGAGAGCGCGGGCATTGTCTTCCACCGCAGCATAGGGCGAATCGACGCTGGTCGGAAACTGCGCGCGCGCCTCCCACAGATTTTCGCGCGGTGTCTCCGGATCATTGGCCGAAATGGCAATGCTCAGCTGCGAAAGAACGCGCGGTGATTGGCTCGTGCCTCCCAGGTTGAAGCCCACTCCAACGCCAAGGCCGCTGCCATAGCTGCCTGTACTTCCCCCGACGCCCACGCTGACAGGATTGCGTTGCTGACCGCTCGCCAATGGGCTGCGGCTGGTGTCAATGCGGGCGATTTGCCCGGCGGTCTCTGCATTGTCGATGACGGTGTAGCCGAGCAGCGCAAGCTCATCGCTGATAGCGCCTCGAAAGGCGTCCTTGGCGGCCTGGTTCTTGAGGCTTTCGTCAAAGCTCAGGGCAATCGTCCCCTGGCCTAGGCCTGCGGGCTCAGCTGCAACAAAGCGGGTGACTTCAACCGGACCGGTATAGGCGCTGGTGCAAGCGTTGATACCAAGCGCGAGCAGCGCGGCGAGAGCGATTTTCAGGGGGCGAGCATGGGACATCCGAAAGCTCCTTTCTTCCCCTTAGACATAGGCGCAATTCTAGCTTGTGCAAAATCCGTTTGTGCGTGGTTTCGGCTTCACGCTTTTGCAGGGGAAGTCTGTTAGAGAGCGGCGCTATGACGGATACAACAAAGCCGAGCGTTCTGGTCACAGGCGGTGCCGGATACATTGGGAGCCATGCCGTACTCGCGCTAAAAGACGCGGGTTGGAATGTCGCGGTGATCGACAACCTCACCACTGGCTTTCGTTTCGCGGTGCCGGATGATGTCCCGCTCTATGAAGGCGACATCGAGGATAGCGCGCTGCTTGCAAAGATCTTCGCAGAGCAGGGCACAGGCGCGATCATGCACTTTGCGGGCTCAATCGTCGTGCCTGAGAGTGTCGAGAACCCGCTCAAGTACTACCACAACAACACCGCCAAAAGCCGCGCTCTGATCGAAGCGGCGGTGAAGGCGGGCGTTGCCCACTTCATTTTTTCGAGCACTGCGGCGACTTACGGTATCCCCGAGACGTCACCGGTGCGCGAGGACACGCCGCAATGGCCGATCAACCCCTATGGCTGGTCAAAGCTGATGACCGAGCAGATGCTGGGCGACACAGCGGGGGCGCATGCGATGAATTTCTGCGCGTTGCGTTACTTCAATGTGGCCGGCGCCGATCCGCAGGCGCGTTCGGGCCAGTCGACTGCGGGCGCGACGCACCTGATCAAGGTTGCCGTGGAAGCGGCCCTGGGTAAGCGCAGCCATGTCAGCGTGTTCGGCACAGATTATGATACTCCCGATGGCACAGGCGTTCGTGACTATATCCATGTGAGCGATTTGGCGGCCGCCCATGTCCTCGCATTGGAGGCGCTTATCGCGCAGCCGGAACGCTCGCTGACGATGAATTGCGGCTATGGTCGAGGGTTCTCAGTGCTAGAAGTGCTCGATGCGGTCGACCGGGTGACCAATATGACGATCGACAGGCGGCTGGAGGGGCGCCGAGCTGGTGATCCGGACCAGTTGATCTCTGACCCTTCGCGGATAAGGGAAGAACTGCCATGGCAACCGCAGCATGCCGACCTTGATGTCATCATCAACCACGCGCTGGCCTGGGAACGCAGACTCTCCGAATTGCGCGGTTGATCGTTGACGAAATGGGCATTTCGCACTAACGGACACGCAGAAATTCCGCGCGTCGGACCGAATCCGGCGCGCTTTGCTTTTTGAGAGACAGACAATGAAAATCCGCAACAGCCTTAAGTCGCTGAAAAACCGCCACCGCGACTGCCGCGTCATCCGCCGTCGCGGTCGCACCTATGTCATCAACAAGACCAATCGTCGCTTCAAGGCTCGTCAGGGCTAATCAGCGCGTCGACTGCTGCGAGGCAGTCGAAAGGTTTTGCAGCGGCCCGCCTCCGATAAGGAGCGCGGGCCGCAGCTATTTGGGGAGCAGGGTGAGTGAGTGATCCGACAAGAGCGGTGGTCTTCGATATCGGGCGCGTGCTCTTTCAATGGCAACTGCGCGCGCTCTTCGAAAAGCTGATCGAAGACCCCGAAAAGCTCGACTGGTTTCTT
>JBCBMN010000005.1:0-48682 GCA_039822745.1 Pseudomonadota bacterium
CATATGGAGATGAAGGCTCCGGGGCATTCCTATGCCATCGTGGAGCGGCGCGAGAACCTGGGCGGGACGTGGGACCTGTTCCGCTATCCCGGCATTCGCTCAGACAGCGACATGCACACTTTGGGCTTTGATTTCGAACCGTGGCGGCATGAAAAGTCGATCGCTGACGGCCCTGCGATCCTCGACTATCTCAACACCATCGTCGATGAACGCGATATCCGGAAGCATATCCGGCTTGGTCACAAGGTTCTTTCCGCTGACTTCCGAGAAGATGAAGCGCGCTGGCATGTCGAAATGGAGTTGGACGATGGCTCCACGACGCGGCTGACCGCGAACTTCCTTTACCTCGGCTCTGGCTATTACGATTACGATGAAGCCTATGACCCGGGCTTCCAGTTTGGCGAATTTGACGGACAAGTGATCCAGCCGCAATTCTGGCCGGAAGATCTGGACTACACGGACAAGAAAGTCGTGGTGATCGGTTCAGGCGCAACCGCTGTCACCATTGTCCCTTCGATGGCGGACAAGGCGCAGCATGTGACCATGCTTCAGCGCACACCGACATGGATGTTTGCGCGTCCGGCCAAAGATGGGATTGCCAACTTCCTGCGCAAAATCCTGCCAGAGCGCATCGCCTATTCGATCACGCGCTTCAAGAATATCAGAATCCAGGACTGGGTCTTCAAACGCGCACGGCAGAAACCTGAAAAGGTGAAAGCGATGCTGAGCGGAGGCGTTAAGAAAGCGCTGGGCGATGCATATGATGCTCGTACTTTCACTCCGCCTTACAACCCATGGGATCAGCGCATTTGCCTTGTCCCCGACAGCGACCTCTTCGAAGCCATGAAAGCGGGCAAAGCGAGCATCGTCACCGATCATATCGAAAGCTTTGAGAAAGGCGGTGTGCGGCTGAAATCTGGCGACTTCCTGGAAGCCGACATCATAATCACCGCAACCGGATTGAAGCTTGCCATGACAGGCAAGATCGCGCTCAGCGTCAATGGCGCGGCAATCGATTTCTCGGAGCGCTTTTATTACAAAGGCTGCATGTTCTCGAACCTGCCGAACCTCGCAGCGGTGTTCGGTTATATCAATGCCAGCTGGACTTTGCGGGCCGATATCAACTCGGATTATGTCTGCCGCATCCTCAATACGATGCGCTCTGACGGAACCGAGATTGCCACCCCGGTCCTCACTCCCGAAATGGAAGCGAAGCTGGAGGCTGAAGACATCTTTGAAAGCTTCTCCAGCGGGTATCTCCAGCGCGCCAAGGACATCAACCCTAAGAACAGCACGCAATATCCGTGGCGCCTCAATCAGGAATATGTTGCCGATCGCAAGCTAATGGCGAATGATCCTGTGCGTGACGGGATACTTACCTTCACTCGCGCTGATGCGAATGCGGCGGTGCCTCAGCAGGAACTCGAAGCAGCGGAATGACAGTGGCATTCATCGCTCGCATCGCTTAGACACGCGCGCATGAGTTCCCCTGACAAAATCTGGACCGCAGGCCTTGTCGTGATCGGCGATGAGATCCTCTCTGGCCGCACGCATGACAAGAATATCGCGCAGGTGGCCAGCTGGCTTCAAGTGCAGGGCATACGCCTTGCCGAAGTGCGCGTGGTGGCTGATGATGAAGATCGCATTGTCGAGGCCGTCAATGCCCTGCGTGCGGCCAATGACTATCTCTTCACCACTGGCGGGATCGGCCCGACGCATGATGATATCACCGTCGATGCCGTGGCCAAGGCGCTGGGCGTGCCAGTTGTCATCCACGAAGATGCGCGCGCGCTGCTGGAGCGATATTACGCTGACAAGGGCGGCTTGAACGAAGGCCGCTTGCGCATGGCGCGCGTGCCGGACGGGGCTGATCTCATTCCTAACCGCATGTCCGGAGCGCCCGGCATCCGGCGCGGCAATGTCATCCTGATGGCCGGCGTTCCGCATATTGCTGCGGGCATGCTCGATGCGCTGACCGGCAAACTCGAAGGCGGCGCACCCCTTCTGACCGAGACGGTGGGGTGCTGGATCGCCGAAAGCGAAGTTGCCAACCTGTTGCGCGAGGCAGAGCAGGCGCATGAGAATTGCCAGATCGGGTCCTATCCCTTCTTCCGCGATGGCAAGGTTGGGGCCAATTTCGTCATCCGCTCAACCAGTCAGGAAGACCTTACCAGCTGCGTTGACACTTTGTGCGATGGTCTGGCCACCAATGGCTATGACTTCACGCCCGGCGGCATCTGATCATCGATTGACCTTCAATTAAGCCATTGCCGCTCTTATGTCTTACGGACATGAGATTGCTGTGGGATTGATCTTTGCATGATTGAACTCGTCGTCTTCGCCCTGATCGTTGCGGTCGGAGTGCTGTGGACGCGCCTTCAAAGCGTTGAGCGCAGGCTGGAAGCGGTGATCGAGCAATCCCGCGACCGGTTCCGCGCCATTGATGCAAGGCTGGCCAATGGCGCGAGCGCTGAACCGCCCATCGATGCTGACGTCGCGGTGACCGAGCCCGAACCGCTCCCCGATCCAGTCCAAGAAGCTCCAGAACCCGAGGTTCCAGACGTGAGCGTGCAGGACGCCAGTCCAGCGCCAGCCGACGAAGACCAAGCCGAAGAGGTTGCGGAAGAGGCGGCAGAAGAGGTGGCGCAACCGGCTGAAACCGTCGCCTATGTACAGCCAGACGAGCCCTCCATTTCCGAAACCCCGCAGACCCTGGAAGAAGAGGAAGCTGAGCCAGAACCGATCCTCAGCGGGTTCGATTTTGAGGACATTTTC
Organism: Pseudomonadota bacterium; assembly: GCA_039822745.1. Taxonomy (GTDB): domain Bacteria; phylum Pseudomonadota; class Alphaproteobacteria; order Sphingomonadales; family Sphingomonadaceae; genus Erythrobacter. The sequence continues at coordinate 2,776 of JBCBMN010000005.1, forward strand.
GGCCGCCGTCTTCCGATCTGGGCGGGTGGCATAGCGCTGGCCATCGCCGGGATTTTCCTTGTCCGCTATGCGATTGAGGCGGGCCTGTTCACGCCCGTTTTCCGCGTTGCCGCGAGTTTCCTGTTTGGCTTCGGGCTGATCGGCGGGGCAGAGATTGCCTATCGCAATGAAGAGAAAGTCGCCGATGCGCGCGTCAGGCAGGCGCTGGCGGGGGCTGGCATCGCGACCTTGTTCGGGGCGTTTTACCTCGCAGGCACAGGCTATGGGCTGATCGGGCCATCGATAGCCTTCATCGGTCTTGCAGCGGTGACGGCAGGCGCGATTGCGCTGTCTTTCCGTTTCGGCCTTCCTTGCGCCGTGCTGGGGCTGATCGGAGGCTTTGCAGCGCCCGTCATGGTCCAGAGCGACAGCGCCAATGTGCCCTTGCTCGCGCTCTATCTGGGGCTTGTGACCGGCGGGCTGGCTTGGACCGGAGTGAAGCAGGGTCAGCGCTGGCTGGGTTATCTGGCACTCGCGATTGGTCTTGGCTGGGGCCTGCTGATGCAAGCGGCCGGGCTTGGCGGGAGCGGGGACATCCTTGCGCTGGGCGGGTATCTCATCGTCCTTGGCACCGTACTGCCTGCCTTCATGTACGACCGCGAAGGTCCAGGAGCCATCCAGCTGATCGCCGGTGCTGCGGCTACTTTGCAAATGGCTATGATCGTTGGCCAGGGCGGGTTCGAGCCGCTGACATGGGCGCTCTACCTGCTGATCGCAGCGGCGATGGCGGGCCTTGGCTGGCGTTTCCCCAATCTGCGCCCCGGCAGTGCCATCGCTGCGTTTATCGGTTTCTGGCTGCTGTCCTTGTGGCCTGAGGCACCCTTGATTGAGGTCGCGGCTGTGACAAGTGCGATGGTCGTGATCTTCCTCGCAATTCCCTTGGCGCATGTTTGGCGCGAGCAGGCGGGCCTGATCGATTGGGGCCAGATCGCGTTTGGATCGGTCGGGATCGGCGCTGCTCTGGGATACCAGCTTGCGATTGTCCCCGATCCGCGGATTGTAAGCGACCCAGCGCTGGCGGCATGCCTTATGGGCTTGGCTCTCTTTCCGATGGCCGGTTTTGCGCTGCTTTGGCGGCGCGACGAGATGCTCCAGCTAAACCTCTCGCTGATGCTGCTGGGGGCAGTCTATCTGCTGGTGTTCCCAGCTCTGCTTATGGTTTCGCCTGCATGGATGGCTCCGATGATGGCCGCTGCTTTGGCCGTGTGTGCTATCGCGCTGCTTTGGGCGCGCGAAGCGATGGCCCTGCGCATTGCGGCCTGGGCGAGCATTGCGATGACCTTCCTTGCACTCATTGCCACTCCCTATTTCGAGCCCGAGTTTCTCAGGCTGGCGGATGAAGGCGCTAGTGAGGCTCCGCTTCGCGCGCTTGTTCGCTGGGCCTCGCTTGTGCCCGGCTTGATCGCGATGGCCCTGATCAGAGCCAACGCTGGCTCGCGCCATGTCGCCGATGGGCTGTGCGCGATTGTGATCTATGGCACGCTTGCGCAAGCGACACCGGGCGAGATGCTTCCGGCTCTTGCAGCCTTTGGCGGCGCCTGCATTCTTGTCCTTCGCCAAGCGCGTTTCATGGCGTGGGGCGTGGCCTTTGCGATAGCTTTGGCATGGTCCGCGTGGCCTGTGGTCAAGTGGCTTTTGGCGGGAGGTCAGGCGCTTGGCGGGCTCGCATTCTTCGCTGATCAGGCCTTGGCATCATTTGACATTCTCCTGCGCTTGGCCCCTGCTGCGGTGCTGGCAAGCTTGATCGCGCTTCGATCCAGGGACTTGCCGCGCGAGGCTCGCATCGCCTTTGCATTTGTCCCGATCAGCTTCGCTCTGATGGCGTTGCACAGCCTCTACAAACAGGGTTTTGCCATCAATTCGATCTTTCAGTTTGAGCAATATGGCATGGCCGAGCGATCCATATGGCAAACGATCCTGCTGCTTGTTGGCCTTGGTCTGGCGCAAATCGAGAATTCACGGATTTCGCAGAGCCTGCGCCAAATCGCCTCAAATGGGTTCATCGCGGCAAGCCTTGCACACTTCACCTGGTTTACGCTGATCCTGCACAACCCGGCCTATTCTGCGCAGCATGTCGGGCCGACCCCGGTCGCAAACTGGCTTACGCTGGCATATGGCGGCGCGATCCTTTCTGTGATTGCCTTGCGCCCGACTGTAATGACAATCTGGGAGAAAGGACGGGTCGCCTGCGACAGCGTGATCATGGGCCTCATCACTCTGCTGGCCGTGTCGCTGCTGCGCCAGATTTTCTCAGGATCGCTGCTGATCGCGGTGCCGATTGGTTCGACCGAGAGCCTGCTGCTGTCCTTGCTGGGTATCGCGCTTGCCTTGGGCTTCCTATGGTGGGGTTCTGTTGCCAACCAGCGCAGCTGGCGCATCGGGTCGCTGGTGCTGATGCTGATCGCGGTGATCAAGGTCTTCCTGATCGATGCTGCCGGGCTTGAAGGGCTGCTTCGGATCGCCAGCTTCATGGCCTTGGGCTTCAGCCTGATCGGCATTGGCTGGGTGTATAGCCGCCAACTGCGAAGCCACCCCGCCTTGACACAGTAAGCCCAAAAACTCGGCGGCAAACCGGCGATTTCAGCGCCGCTGATCGCATGGACAATTTTGCGCGCTCGATCACTTGTTTGGCGGGCGAGGAGAGCTCAACGCTGATCTACGCGCATCTGGGATATGATCCCGGTTGGTCGCGCATTTCAACTTCACCGAAGGCGATGTCGCGCACAAGGCAATGTTCGGCACCGATCAGATCCATTGCGCCAGCGTCGCGCTGCTTTCACCAACTTTTGCCAACCGCGCTCTGCTGTCGGCGCGCAGCGCCTTTGACGCAGGCGTGGCGGGTGCCAAATCGCTGGCGCAGCGCTCAGGAGCCCTCGCTCACATCCGTTCCCGCCTGCGAGCCTGACTCAGCGGCTGCCTGAGCGGCACGGCGATTGCGCCCCAATCGATTAAACCGGCGTGTCAGCGCTGAACGGTCCGCCGGGCTTTCTCCCGGTTGAAACGCAAACCGCAGCTGCACCCACAGAAATATCGCTGCGACGGCGACAATCCCGATCCCCACGGCCAATCCCAATTGCACGCTGTAACTCGCGGCCAGAGCAAAAATACCCAGCGCAACGGCGAATATGCCCCATTTTGGATCGAGCATGGTGTCTCCTTCGAAAAGGTCAATCGGGGTTGCTTTGAGGACAGAGAGGGGGCTGTCTGAAGCAGTTGAATAAAACATGATGGCTCCGGGGCGAAAAGCAAGCGGTTCCTTGAAGCCGGACTAGGTCTTTGTCCGAGGATACTCGCGTTTCGTCGGAAATCCGGGCTTTGTTACATCGCCGATTGCCTGTGAGCGCACATGAGATGCAAAAAAGGGGCCGGAAGCATCACGCTTCCAACCCCTCTTTGCATAGCCAGACAGTTGTAGGAAAGCGGATCGCTTCCCCCTAAGCGCAAATTACGCGCCTTCAACCTCTGCTGCATCGATCTTGAGACCCGGACCCATGGTTGAGGTCAACGAGATCTTCTGGACGTATTTGCCCTTGGCACCCGACGGCTTGGCCTTGACGACTGCTTGGGTAAGCGCCTCAAAGTTCGCCTTCAAAGCAGCGTCGTCAAATGACAGCTTGCCAATGCCGGAGTGGATGATGCCCATCTTCTCAACGCGAAATTCGACCTGACCGCCCTTGGCGTCCTTCACGGCCTGCTCCACGTTCGGAGTGACAGTACCCAGTTTCGGGTTCGGCATCAGGCCCTTGGGACCAAGCAGCTTACCCAAACGGCCAACAACACCCATCATGTCCGGCGTGGCAATCACGCGGTCATAATCAAGATTGCCGTTCTGCATTTCTTCCATCAGGTCTTCCGCGCCAACCTTGTCAGCACCGGCAGCGGTTGCCTTCTCGGCGTTGTCACCGCGCGCAAACACGGCAACCTTGACATCCTTACCCGTGCCCGAAGGCAGCGAGATCATTCCGCGGACCATCTGGTCTGCGTGACGCGGGTCAACACCCAGGTTCATCGACAGTTCGACGGTTTCGTCAAACTTCGCCTTGTGCTCGCGCAGGACGGCGAGGGCTTCGTCAACCGTGTAGAACTTTTCGCGGTCCAGTTCAGCGAGGACCTTCTGCTTTTTCGTAACAATTGCCATTGGTTCAGCCCTCCACCACTTCGAGGCCCATCGAACGGCACGAGCCTTCGATGATCTTCATAGCCGCATCGACATCGTTCGCGTTGAGGTCTTTCATCTTGGCCTCTGCGATTTCCTTGACTTGGGCTTGCGTGATCGTTCCGGCAGAAACCTTGCCCGGCTCTTTCGAACCCGACTTCAGCTTGGCCGCTTTCTTGATCATGAAGCTCGCAGGCGGGCTCTTGAACGTGAAGGTGAACGAACGGTCTGCGTAAACCGTGATCGTGGTTGGGATCGGGGCGTTCTTTTCAAGTTCCTGCGTCGCGGCGTTGAACGCCTTACAGAATTCCATGATGTTGACGCCGCGCTGACCCAGTGCCGGGCCGATCGGCGGGCTTGGGTTGGCAGCGCCGGCTGGCACTTGCAGCTTGATATAGCCTTCAATTTTCTTGGCCATGGGGCCATTTCCTTTCGCACTGTCGAGCGCCGACCTGACGAACAGGCCGCAGATGCGCTCTCATGTTAAGCGGTCCAGCGGCTTGCACAGCAAACCTCCCGCACGGATTCGCGCCCGGCTGCCCTGTTTGGAAGGCTCCCGAACGAGAGCGCGCGCAATAGTCGTGCGCGGTTAGGAAATCAACCGAAAGATCACCGCGGAGCGAAGTTGACATAGTTGACACCCGCTTTTCGGAGCCTTTCAGCCCAAGGCCCTGTTTGGAAACGAAATTCGTCAAAAAGCAAAGTTGACACTTTTCCAACTCGGTTTGCTTTTGGGCCAATTGCGCCAATGGCATCTGTCCATTCCTCATCACCCCCCGATGGCACACATGGCCGCTTGTAGGAAAATCGAGACTTTGGCCGGCTGTGTTCTTGGACGGAGCTCTTGGTCGGAGCTCATGGTCGATGCTCAAACGCGGTTAGACGAGATTGATGCCGAGGTGTGTTAGTAGCACTAGACACCTCGGTAAGCGCTCTCTATCTGGAAAGAAGCAATCGTCAGGGAGGGCAGCATGCCTGCGTCATCGATATCGCTCGATCAATGGTTTGGATGGGCCGGACAAGCGGCCATGATTGGCTGGCTGATCCTCTTATTCGCCCCGCGCCAGCTACTTCCCTATAACCTCGGCACTGTGCTGCTCGCGCTGCCCCGCTTCGTGATCCCGTTTGGCATTTCGCTGCTCTATGCGGGCTTTGCGATGACCTATTTCTTCAGCGTCGAAGGCGGCGGGTTCGGCTCGCTCGATGAAGTCGCCGTGCTGCTCGGCAAGCCCGAAATGCTGCTGGCGGGATGGGTGCACTATCTCGCCTTTGACCTGTTTATCGGCGGTTGGATTGCGGTGGAGGCAGACAAGATCGGCCTTAACCGCATCGTTCAGGCTCCGATCCTGCTCGCAACCTTCATGCTGGGCCCGATTGGACTGGCGACGTTCCTTGTGATCAAGGCGAGCACTTTACGCCTTCCCGAGGCGAGCACAGATGCAACCATGCAGGAGGCCGCCGCATGAGCACACACGCCACCCTTCCCTCCGCGCCCTTGTTCCCGGGCCTGCCGAGTGATCACATGACGCGGCTGAACCTGTCGCTGGCGCTGCTGATGGCGGCGAGCTTTATCGTGTTCATCCCCGCCATGCTGATCGACCCGCGCGTGCTCGACAATGCGGGCGTGTGGATCAAGCCGCAAAAGTTCAACATCTCGCTGAGCCTGCACTTCCTGACCATCGCGGTGCTCGCCCAATTGCTGCCGCGCGAGGTGCGCAACGGGCCGACGCTGATCATCTTCAGCTATCTGGCTGGGTTTGCACTGCTGCTCGAATATATCTGGGTGGGGTTGCAGGCGGCGCAGGCAAAGCGTTCGCACTTTAACTACGACAGTCAGTTTGAAGCGCTGATGTATGCCGCGATGGGAGTGGGCGCTGTGCTGTTGATGACGATTGCCATGGCCATGGCGGTTCAGGTCTGGCGCAAGGGAGACCGCTCGCGCTTTGGCCTGTGGCTTGGGACAGTGGTTGGCTTTGCAACGGCATTCGCCACAACGTTGTATTTCGGGTTCGAGATGTCGAGCACCAGCCGCTATGTCGGCGCTCCACTGGAAGGGGGCGGCGCGACGGTGCCGTTCTTCGGATGGTCCAGAGAATATGGCGACCTGCGGCCTGCACACTTTGTAAGCCTGCACCTGATGCAGACCGTGCCCTTTGCCGGATGGCTGGCAGACCGCCAGGGCTGGAACGCGAAATGGGTGGTGGGAGGCGTCACCTTGGTACAAGGGGCTCTGGCAACAGCCCTGTTTTTCCAGGCCAAGGCCGGGCAGCCCTTCTGGCCGGTTTAGCAATGGAAAGGGAGCCGGTCCCCAGAACCGGCTCCCCAATGCGCACCCGCCCCCGCTGGCGCGCGCTTGCGCATAGCCCCTTATGCGCGTCACTATTGGCCGAAAGACTGCACCAGCTTCATCCAGAAGCCATAGGAGTCGCGGGTCTGCTTAGCCTTGTACTCGATACGCTGCCCATTGTTGTAGACGGTGAAGCTTGACCCGTTGCCATTGGTTCGCATGTAGTGGTGGAAGTTGCTGCCGCTCTTGACCAGCTTGTAAGAGCGCCAGTCTGACCAATTGGCATTGCCGACCTTGTAGCGATACCAGAGCTTCTGATTGCGATCGCCTTCGCTGGTGAAGTAGCGCATCAGCCCCTTGGCCTTGTCATCGCTCGCGGCATAATTGCCATTGATAGGCCGACCGCTCCAGCCCAGCTGCTGCGGCTTGGGAGCAGGCGGCGGTTTGGTCACTGTGCGGCGCGGCGTGGCGTTGAAGACATCCACGGTCTTGGTGGTGTTGCGGACATAGGCGATTTCGCCGCTGCCACCGGCGGTGATGACCGCGGTCAGACCGGCCACCGCATCCGAATTGTAGTTATACCAGATCGCCGTGCCGCCTCCGCCAACAACCGCAGCACCAACCGATATGCCGTGCGCATCGCCGGCCAGATTCTTGGGAGCCGCCTTGTAAAGGCCGATATTCACCGCTGTCCCCGCACCCAGCGAGAGAAATTTGAGGCTCAGCGTGTGGAAAGTGCGCACTTGGCGATTGCCCGATGTGTCAAAGGCAAAGCCGTTCTCACCCTCGCCGCCGATCAGCAAAGCTGCACCGCCGCTGCCGCCCACGGTGAGCGTGCGATAGCCATTGCGCCGCGCCTCTTTCAGCAGGCCTTCAAAGCATGGCATACCCAAGAGCTGTTCAGCGACATCGCGCGGCGAGCGCTGATTGGCGCCTTTGACCACCGTATCGACCCCGCAGCTGATCGCACCGCCACCAATTGTCTGGATCAGCGGCTTCAACTCGCGAAAGGCATTGCTGGCCTTGCGCGCCAGAGCGCTGTCTTCGGTGCGGCAGATATTCTTGATGAAGTCCTCTGCCAGCCGCCCTTCACAGGAAGGAAAGGCCTGCGTGATCTTGCAGGGGCGTTCCCCCGCCGCGCCGCAGCCTCTGACCTGTTCCGGCTTCGGGAGAATGGGTTTTGGTTTGGAGCATCTTTTGCCCAGCGGTCGTTCAACCAAATTGCCTGAGCATGAAGGGATGTGCTCCCACACCTTGCACGGACGCTGACCTTCGCGGCCGCAGGATTTGGGAAAGCGCTTTGCCTGCGCTTGCGAGGCCAGAGGCCCTTCGCTGACTGGCACCGCTGCTGCAAAGCCAAGAAATGCGGCCCCGATCGCAACCTTGATCGCAACCATCTTTGTCGCGAAACGAAACTTGGTAAGCCCCTTCAAATTCGTCATTGCCAGTCTCCCCAAATGGACGGCTTTCGACTGCCCCATTGCAATCTGGAAGCGCTTTTCGTTCAGGTTCGATTGCAGATAGCTGAACGAACTTTACAGAAAGATACAGCTAGCCGTCGGCCTTGCCAGTCACCTGATGTAAGCGTCTGAACAATAGTAATAAATAGCCGTTAGTTTTCTTTTACACTCGGTCTCAATCCTGTCGATCGGTGCGATGATACAGCTCAATGCGGGGTGTTTTCATACCCTTTGTGCGGCTGGTGAGGTGGAATTTGCGGCACAATTCGCACCGATAAGCGCGCAGTTTGAAAGGCGCTCGCGCAGCGACCTCTTCCGCATCCTCGCGAGTTGCGAATTTTCGCTTCCGATTGCAGATGCCGGGGCGAGTTTTCATGCAGGCTTTACCCTAGCACAGATCACAATTTCGGGCCGACCTAGAATTCTCATTGCAATTCCAGTCCAGATGGGCAATTCAGCGGATCGGAGGGGTATGCAAAGGAACACTATGCGCACCCTATCTGTAGCCGCCGTTGCGGCAATGGCATTTCTCGGCCTCAATTCCTGTTCGGGCGAAGATTCATCGCCCACACCCAACCCGACCTCTGGCGACACAACCGCCCCCGTCATCACACTGCAAGGCGAGGACGGCATTTTGCTGCTGGTGGGTGATGACTTCACCGATCCCGGCTTTACTGCCATCGACAATGTCGATGCAACGGTGGAGGTCACCGTCAGCGGGGACGTCGATCCCGATACGATCGGCAACTATCTTCTGACATACGAGGCCACCGATTCAGCCGGAAATACGGCCACGGAGAGGCGACAGGTCGACGTCGTGGGAGAAAGCCTGTTCGACTTTTACTCCAACAGAGCAGACCGTTTCGAGCTCACCGAAACCTATACCAAATCGCTCGACACCTTCATCTATGCCAGCGATGATCTGCGCGCGGGCGACTTTGCTTCGGCGAAGGAGCGGGTCGACAATATCTTTCTCGAACAGCCGGTTGGCAGCTCTGTCTGGCGCAGCTTTGTGGGCGCGCAGGGCCTGAATGTCGGCGATCCGACCGCCTATTACGCTTTGCGCATGCTGCAACAGATTACCGCAGCCGGTGACGTTCCCACGCGCGAGACGCTGGTGATGACAGCGGTCATCGCTCCATGCGCCAGCGTCAGCCGCCCGACCGACCCGTCGCTGGCTTCGGAAACGGTGGACCTGACTGTTGATCCGCGGATCAGCGCGAACGACTACGCATTGCTGTATGAAGTGACCGAAACATTCCGCATCTGGGTAAAAGCCATCACCGGTGGCAGCGAAGTGGAATTGCGGATTTATGAAACGCCGGACTGCACCCGGGTCGATTTTTTTCCCAATGGCACAAATATCTTTTCGTACCCGGACTCCACCACGATGATCAACGATGTGCCGCAATCGATCAAGGATCAGACGGACATGTGGTGGGCCATTGCCCCATCAGGCGTGCCTGAGAATGACGAGGATTTCAGCCAGATTTTCGTCACTGGCGGCATGGGCACTGATGAGTTTGGCAATGCGCTTTTCATCAGCGACGATGCCTGGTTTATCGAAGTGCCCAAGCATCTGGGCAGTGGCGATTATTCAGAAGTCGAGCAGCGTGCTTACCTGCCGCAATGGTTCCAGCACGAATATATGCACCACGTCTATGACAATTGGCCCCAGTTCGAACTGGAAGTGACGCTTCACCAATGGTTCGACCGGTCAACCTGGCCGAGCGATTTCGTCGGCGATTACGAATCCGATTATTACTACGATTCAGTCGAAAAACGGCTGAAGGATGCGAACCCCTCGCTCGCCGAGGGATTGCGCGGACGGCGCTAGGAAGCTGTTGTCTAAGTGGGATGCGCCCTGCTAATAAGCGGGGCGCTTCTTCGCTTACTTGACCAGTTCGACCTGTTCGAATTCCAGCTCAACCGGAGTTGCCCGGCCAAAGATCGAGACGCTGACCTTGACCTTGGCCTTGTCGAAATCGAGCTCTTCGACAACGCCGTTGAAGCTTGCAAACGGACCGTCGAGCACTTTGACCTGATCGCCGATCTCGTAATCGACGCTGATCTGTTCCTTGGGCGTGGCCTTGGCTTCCTCGACCCCGCCGAAATAGCGCGCGGCCTCTTTTTCGCTGATCGGCTGGGGCTTGTTGTTGTTGCCCAGAAATCCGGTCACCTTCGGCGTGTTCTTGACGAGGTGATAGATATCATCGTTCATCCGCAGCTTGGCGAGGACATAGCCGGGCATGAACTTACGCTCGACCTGAACCTTCTTGCCGCGTTTCACTTCGGTCACGGTTTCTGTCGGAACCTCGATTTCCTCAACGCCTTCGGTCAGACCCAGACGATCTGCTTCAGCGATGATCGCTTCCTTCACCTTGTTTTCGAAACCGGAATAGGCGTGGATGATGTACCAGCGGGCCATGGGAAATCCTGAAATGTTGAGCCGAAGTCGTCGGACTGTCTGCGAAAATGCGGGGTATTAGTTGAACGATGTAAGCGCGAGGTTCACGATCGCGCGAAACACGCTGTCGACCCCAAGGAAGAACAGCGAAAGCACCACCATCATGATGAAGACGAAGATCGCGGTCCGGATCGTCTCTTCGCGGGTGGGCCAGACAACCTTGCGGGTTTCAGCCTGCACCTGCTTGACGAATTCAGGGATGCTGGTCTTCTTCTGCTTCTGTTCTTGAGCCATGATCGAACGGCGCTTTCATTCGTAAAGTTGCGGTGTCCTCGACAGGTAGGTCTCATCGCTCTGCCAGACAAGGTTGTCGGCGGAGCATCGAGATCTGCAATGTCAGGAGACTTGTTGCCAATATGCCCACATGCAGCGAATTGCAAGAGAGGGCTTTTGTTTTGCAGCGCAGCACATTAGCGTGTGACGCTTCGGGGACAGCAATTAGGGATTTTGCAACACAATGGCAGCCAGCGACACCGGCGGCATGAGTCTGATCGACCATGTCACGAATATCTCGGACTTTATCTGGGGCGGGACATGGAACGGGGAATTGCTCCCATGGCTGTCTGTCGGAGATCAACCGATCCCGCCAATGGTGATTATCCTGCTGGGCATCGGCCTCTACATCATGGTGGGGCTGCGGTTCTATCCGCTGGTGCATCTGGGCAGCGCATTCAAAGGCCTGGTTGCAGGCCGTAAAGGCGAAGGTGAAGGCGAAATTTCGCCGTTTGCCGCGCTTTCAACCGCGCTGTCTGGTCAGGTCGGCACTGGCAATCTGGCTGGCGTTGCGACCGCTATCGCGCTGGGCGGACCGGGCGCGATCTTCTGGATGTGGATCACCGCGCTGATCGGCATGGCGCTGGGCTTTGCCGAGGGCGCACTGGCAATCCGCTATCGTGAAAAGACTGCAGAAGGCACGTATCGCGGCGGGCCGATGAGCTACATCATGCTGGGCCTTGGTCCGAAATGGACGTGGTTGGCGGTCCTGTTCTGCATCGGCACGATCTTCTCCGCCATGGTCACGGGCAATTCGATTCAGGCCAATGCGGTTGCAGATGGTCTCAATGAACTGTTCGGGATCGAGGAATGGATGGGCGGAGCGATTGTCGCTGTGCTGGTCTTTGTCGTGATCATCGGCGGCATCAAGTCGATCGGCAGCGTCGCAGAAAAGGTCATCCCGTTCATGGCGGGCGCTTACGTGGTGATGGCGCTGATCGCGCTAATCTTGAATGCGAGCGAAATTCCGGCAACCTTTGGCCTGATCATCAGCGGCGCGTTCAATCCGCAGGCGGCGACCGGCGGCTTTGTCGGAGCGGCGATTGCGCTTGCGATCCGTGCTGGTGTGGCGCGCGGCCTGTTCTCGAATGAGAGCGGTCAGGGTTCAACCCCGATTGCTCACGCTGTCGCGCAGACCAATGATCCGGTGCAGCAGGGCCGCATGGCGATGCTGGGCACCTTTATCGACACCATCGTCATCTGCACAATGACGGCGCTGGTGATCCTGACCGTACAGGGCGATTTCACCGGTGGCGGTGAAGCGGTGAAGCATGCGTGGAATTCGGACCTTGAAGGTTTCGCGATGACCAGCGGCGCTTTTGCAGCGGCCTTCCCGTTCGAGATCGTAGGCATTCCGCTCGGCACATTGATTGCCAGTATTGCGCTGATCCTGTTCGTGTTCACCACCCTGCTCACCTGGAGCTATTATGGCGAGCGGGCGATCACCTTCATCTATGATCGCTTCCCGGGTGCTTCGCCGGGTGGTGAGAAGGTGCTGCACATGATCTGGCGCGTGCTGTGGTGCGTGGTGATCTATGTCGGTGCTAGCCAAGACCTCACGCTGGTCTGGCGCCTGGGCGACATCTCCAATGCGGCGATGGCTCTGCCTAACCTGATCGCGCTGCTGGCGCTGTCAGGCGTGGTGTTTGCGCTGGCCAAGGGTGACAAGACCGCGGGCGAAGATCACGCAAGCGAAAGCGAACCCGCAGAATAAGCGGCAGAGTAAGCTGGGGCCGCCTCAAGAGCGGCCCAGCAGTTTTTCCCACCAGCGTGGCTCGTGCATCGAACGCACCGGGCCATAGGCGAGCGCGCGCATGCTTGGATCAGTGTAGGGGCGCGGGCTCGTCCACTGGTCTGGCCGTGAGCTGGTGATCGAATAATGGGTCATGCTTTCCTCCTGTTCTTCAAAGAGCCTGCGGGACCGCGCCCGAAGCCCTAGAACTGTGTGACGCACGAAAACTGGCACACCCGCACTGCCGCGAAGCTGACCGAAGCTGTTAGCTTCTGTTCACCTGTGTAACGGCTTGTATGAACGCCGAGTATGAACGGCCGAGTGCCAATGGCCGGGTCAGCGGCCCAGCAGACGCTCGATCAGAGTAGGTTCCTGCATCGGGCGCACTCTTCCATGCTTCATCCGCCGACGGGTCTCATTCGCGGCGACAGCGGCGTGCGAAGTCTGGGCAGATGCGAAGCGGGGACTGGGCTGTGGCTGCGGTGAATCGGATAGGGGCATAAGACCTCGACATGCTTCAGGAACTTAACCGATGCCCCTGCCCTTCCAAACCGGGAGGCCAGTTGCAGATCATGGCGCGCAAGCTCCAAGGGGAAAAGGAGCCCGCGCGCCGCGATCAGTTCTGCACATATTAGGTCGATGGAAGCTGGACGCACTGCTAGTGGTTCGCCCCTAGGCGCGTCTTGTCAGCTCCCTTGCGACCCCATCACTTGTCCTTTGCGATGTAAGCAAGGGCGGCTTCCATCGCAGGGTCAGTGCCCGCCAGCGTTGAAAAGCGGGTGTCCGGGGCAAGGATATCAGGCGTTATCCCGCCCCGCGGGTTAAGCTGATCGGCATAGGCGATAAGCGTGCGTTGCAGCGGCACACGCACTTTCACCCCGCTATGCGGCAGCGTCAGATAGAACAGGATGCCCGCCGTCGCACCAGTCGCAGCCCCGCCCGTTGGCTCACCGACAAACACGGCATTGTCGCGCTGGGTGCGCAATGTGGCGAGCAGATGCGTCACTCCCGAAGCATTGTCGCCGCTGGTGAGCACAATCAGCTTGCCGGTAAACGCGCCGTCTTTCGCGGCGATGGATTCCGCAGGCTTGCCGACGAGCGGATTGATGATCTCAAACATCCCATCTTCGCGCTTCTTGAACCACGCAGGATCAGGATTGAGCGCGGCTTTCTCCCAGCTGCCAAGGTAAGGCTTAAGCTCGGGATCAAGCGTGTCGCTCTTCACCAGCAGCGCATCGGCTTCGCGAAAGTCCTTCGTCATCAGCCATGTGAGCAAGCCCATCTGCGCATCATTCGAACCGCCGCCATTGCGCCGCAGATCAAGGATCAGCGTGTCGCGACCCGAACGCTCAAGCTCAGCGAAGATCGGCGCGTAGAGCGTATCGGGATCGACCGGCGCACGATAATTCACGAAAGTATCAACGCTGAGATAGGCAGAGCGGTCATCGAGCAGCTTGAACGTCACCGCATCCTTGAAATTGCGCGAGAAGCGCTTCTCACCCGTGATTGCGGCATAATCGGTAAAGCCGAGCCGTTTGGTCGCAATTGCCTGTGTGCCGGTTTCGCCGCCCGCGATGGTCAGTGCCACATCCTCGCTCGTTTCATAGAGGAAGGGGTAGAAGTGCTCGAAAGCTGGCCCCATGAACTCGTCGAAATTCGCAATGCTCTCTTCCTTGACGTAGTCGGTGTCGCCATCGACCGGGAAGAGCGCGTTGACCGCGCGGATCGCCGCGCTGACCGGCACGCCGTCAATCGCCAGCACTTCGCTGCCTACCGCCAGATCAGTTGTGCCCGGATTGGTGACGAACATGCGTCCATCAAAGATCGCATAGCGGATCGGCAGATAGAGCGGCTCGGATTGGCGCGCGGCCTCGAAGTCCTTGGGCAGTTCTGCCTTGGTGTGATCGCAGCGAATGGTCGCCAGCACGCGCGAGATTTGCAGGTAAAGATTGCCGCGCGTCGGATTGGCGAGCAGTTCAGCCTCCACCTCATCCCACAGCGCATCAAAGACGCTTTGCTGCGTGTAGCGGGTATAGCCGGGATGGATCTGCTCCAGCGCAAGGCGGGTGATCGAGAGTTCCTCGCGGATTTGACCTGCGGACAGCAGATCATCGCGCGGAGACGAGGTCGCAACTTGAGCAGCCTGTGCCGTGGTGCTGTCTTGCGCCAATGCCGCATTGGGGGCAGCCAAGCCGCCAGCGGACAGCGCGCAGGCCAGAGCGGTGAGAGACAAAGAGAGGGTTTTCATCAGGCTTACTCCCCATTCTTGCGGCGCAGGGCCGATGGTTTGAACTCGCGGGTGGTGAAAGTGTAGGTCGCAGCGTCGCTGATCGTCACGGCAAAGGCTTCATCCGGGCGATAATCGTCCCAATATTTCCCGTCGCAAGCAAACACGCGCACGCCCAATGGCAGTTTATACGTGATGGTTGAAAGCGCCGGGATGGTCTGGGCAAAGCCATAATTCCGGTTCTTTGGATCACCCGGCATTTCGAACCGGGCATAAACTTTGCGAGGCAGGATCGAGGTGTTGCGAATGGTCAGCGAAGCGACCTCTTGTGTGGCGCTGATCTGCTCAATGAATTGCGTATTCACCCGCTCGCTTGGATGCGCATTGGCCGACACCGGCGTCAGCGCGGCCAATATGGCAAGCGCGGCAGAAAGGCTGATACTGGGTACAAGCACGGGGGCAATGGCCCTTTGGGTGCGGGAGGGAAGAGAAGAAGACATGAATTGGCATTCCTTGTGTGACGCCGCGAACGGCTGATGCCCGGTCCAATGATCCAGCGCCGCATCGCATTCGCCTCAATTCTGCAAAATGAGCACAAATCGAATAATTGAGACGAATTGCGCCTGCGCCTAGAGCACTCGCAGCGCATCGTTGAATTGCTTATGGAAAGTACTCCCACGTCATGAATTTCGATTTGATGCTGGACTGGCGCACCACGCTGCTTCTGGTCACGGGTATCCCGGCGCTGATCGCTGCCCTTATGGTGCTTGCGAGCGCGCGTGAGACGCTGGCTGCGCGCTTCTTCGTGGCGCTGATTGCGGCATGGGTGCTGCTGACCACACCCTATATTATCGGCTTCTCCGGCGCCTATCAGGCCTATCCCTGGCTGACCTTTGCCCCGTTCAACACCGAGCTTTGGATCGGGCCACTCTGGCTGTTGACCGTGCGCGCGCTGACCAGCGAGCGCCTGTCAGAGCGGTGGTGGCTTTGGATCGTACCGGGCGTGATCCAGACGATCTATTACACTGCCTGCTTCCTGCTGATCGGTCCCGATTGGGGCATGAGCGCTGCTGCTGCCGAGCCCAAATTCGCCTTCAGCCGAAGCTTCCACTCCCCCTATATCGTCCCGTTTGAAACCGCGATTGGCCTTTCGCTGATCGCCTTTGCCGGATGGGACAGCTGGCGGCGCATCAAGCGCTACCGCAAATGGATTGGTGAAGAACACTCCAATGCAGAGCGGGTCGACCTTGCCTGGCTGCAACGCTCTGGCGCTGCGATTATCGCGCTGGCGCTGATGTGGCTGACGGTGGATGCGGTGGCGACCCTGGTCGGCGGGCTGTCTTATCCGACCTACTTCTATTTCTACGCGGTCAGCGGCGTGGTGGTGATGGCGCAGGCCTTCCAGTTTCTCGCGCGTGCGGATCGTCGCTTTCCCAAGCCACTTAGCGAAGCGCAGGCGGAAGCTGAGCAGCCCGGTGATCGTGAAGAGGGGGATGAAGTGGCACCGGCCCCACCGCGAATCGATCTCGCCGCGTTGGAAAACAAGGTTCGCGATGGAGAGTGGCACTTCGATCAGGATCTGACGCTGGGAGAACTCGCCCGCCGCATCGGCACCAATTCCTCGGCCCTCTCAGCCGCGCTGAACGCGCGCGAGGATGGAAACTTCACCAGCTTCATCAACGGCTTGCGGGTGGAGGCGGTGTGCGAGCGCCTGAACGCCAACGCCATGCCCGGCCAAAGCGCGCCCAATCTGCTCGACCTCGCGCTGGATTGCGGGTTTGGGTCAAAGGCAACCTTCAACCGCGCCTTCAAGCGCCACACCGGCCAATCCCCGCGCGACTGGATCAACGCAAGCCGCGCGGCCGAGGCGGCTTAGGGTACGAGATCGGAGAATTTGGAATCTCTTCGTTGGCAGGGGCGACAGGATTCGAACCCGTGGCCCTCGGTTTTGGAGACCGATGCTCTACCAGCTGAGCTACGCCCCTGCACGAAGAGCGACGCCTTTAAAGGAGCCATGCGCAGCTTGCAACACCGCAAAACGTCGCGCGCCAAACTCCTCGTGTCGTCTGCGTACTATCACGCGGGCGGCGGCGTGCTATCTTTTGCGTCATGCACTCACCTTTGCGCACCACTATTCCCATTGAGACGCTGCTGCTGGCCTATCGCAGCGGGATCTTCCCGATGGCGGACAAGCGTGAGGACCAGGACATTTTCTGGGTCGAACCGCGCGACAGAGCGATCCTGCCGCTCGACGGGTTTCATTTTTCCAAGAGCCTCCGCAAAATCGTGCGCGCGGATCGTTACCGGGTCACGATCGACACCGCTTTTGAAACCGTGGTCAATGCCTGCGCCGATCCGCGTCCGGGCCATCCCGAAACCTGGATCAGCGAGCGAATCGTGCGCAGTTATGCCGCGCTTCACAAAGCGGGCCACGCGCATTCGATCGAGTGCTGGCAGGACAGTGAGGACGGGAACGAACCCCCCGTCCTTGTAGGCGGGCTCTATGGCGTCAGTTTTGACCGCGTCTTTTGCGGCGAAAGCATGTTCAGCCGCGCCGACAATGCGAGCAAGGTCGCGCTAAGCTGGCTTGTCGCGCTGATGCGGCATGCGGGATATCGGCTGCTCGATTGCCAGTTCATGACAGAGCACCTGTCCTCGCTCGGCGCGACCGAAATGCCCCAGCGCCTCTATCTGCAAGCGGTCGAGCGGGCGCGCGGAAAGACCCGGATGAGCCTGCCGCAAGCCTATGCGCAATTCGCGCAGGACGGCGGTTTTGGGGATCAGTTACCGTTCGAAGGGGCGCTGGAAGATTCGCCGGGGAAGCGCATCGCGCAATCCTTGACCCAGACATCGTAGATCGGGTGCTCAACCACGTTGAGGCTGGGCGATTCCTTGAACAGCCAGCCGGAAAACACCCGCCTGTGTTCGCTCTGCCCGCGCTCGAGCACGTCAAGCTGAAGGAAAGCGCCGGTTTCCTGAGGCAATTCCCAAGGTGCGGTGCGCTCGCATGTGGAGAGGCGCAGGATAACCGGACCTTCTTCCAGCACGTCGCCGGGGCGCATCTCAAAATCCTGGCTCAGATTGTTGCGCTTGTTGAGCAGGCCAATGGTTGCGACGCGCTCGGCCAGCGGGGTCGCGCCTTCAACATCGCCCTGCGCAGTGACGCCGCCGCCGCTTTCCTCGCCGCCAGCCAGCCCAATTTCGCTAAAGTTTTCGCCTTCCTCAATGCCCTCGCTCTGCGAGCAAGCGCTGAGCATCAGGCCAAGAACCGCACTAATCCAGACAGACTGCCTTCGCAAAGCTCTCAGCCTTCGGGCGACCAGGCTTCGTAATCGCCCACGGCCTTGGCGCGTTTGCCACCGCGATCCAGCGAACCTTGCGGGAGATAAGCCTGCGCGGTTCCGGTGGCGTTGGGCGTATAATCCGCCTCCCACACCTTTGCCGGGGGCAGATTGCTTTCGGGCACATCATCAAATGCACCGTGCAGCCAGCCATGCCATTCGGCCGGCACGCGGCTGGCATCATTGGCGCCGTCATAAATCACCCAGCGCTTTTCGGCCTGCGTGTAAGAGCCGGTTGAGACCCCGTCACCTTTGCGCGCCTTGCGGTAATATTTGTTGCCCGCATAGTCTGTGCCGACATGTTCGCCGCCC
The DNA here is from genome assembly GCA_039822745.1 of Pseudomonadota bacterium. Taxonomy (GTDB): domain Bacteria; phylum Pseudomonadota; class Alphaproteobacteria; order Sphingomonadales; family Sphingomonadaceae; genus Erythrobacter. The sequence goes on from JBCBMN010000005.1 coordinate 21,070, forward strand.
TGACGACTGGCCCACAAATGCGTGCCCAGCGTCGCGCCGTCCCACCAAGTGAAGATTTTGCCGAAAATTCCCATGGCCAGCCAGTTAGCCCAAGCGCATGCCGAGGCCAAGTCCCATGATCACCTATCCAGCGATTGAGCCGTGCACTTAATGCTTTGCGATGACAGGCCCTTCATGCCACCAATCACAAACACGGCGTCAAGGGGGATAGACGATGTTTGATCCAGGCGAATTCGATCCAACACTCTACTGGGTGCATGTCGTGCTTGGTTCAGGCTCGGCTGTGTTCGCACTAGGCGCGCTGTTCGCTCGCAAAGGTGGCCTCGTGCACAAATGGTCTGGCCGCTTCTTCGCTGTCAGCATGGGTGTCGCTGCGATCACCGCGCTTTACTTCTTCGGAGCCGGACCGCCCGCCCCGCCCATCCTCATCTCTGCGACGGCGGCTCTCTACGCAATCGGCATGGCAATCCTGTCGCTGCGCCCGCGCGAAGGGCTGTGGCGCTTTGTCCAATGGGCGCTGATACCCATCCCGGTCCTGATCGCGCTTTTGTATTTCGCGTTTATCGGCTTTGCGGTTCTGAACCCCGATATTCCGCTTTACCTGGGAATTCTGGGCCCGATGGCGGCCGTTCTGTTCGGTGTAATAGCGTGGAGCGACATCCGTTTCATGCGCACGCGCGAGCCCTCCAAACACCAAAGAGCGCGTCGCCACGGATTTCGCATGGCGGTGGTCTCTGCCGAAGTGGTGCGCGCGCCGCTGGTTTCGCTTGGGCCACCCTTTTTGGGCGAGAGAACCTTCGACTTTTATTCCTTCGGCCCCTTCCTGCTGATCCCGTTGATCTATTTCCTCGCGCGCCCAGAATGGTTGAAGGGCCAGCAGAGGCTGCCAGATACGCGCTAGGCATTGGAGATCAGGCGCCGGGCAAGTCCCACATGACCCGGTCACCGGGCTGGATACCGAGTTCTGCTGCAAGGCCTCCGCGAATTTCAAACACCGCGATCACCTCGCCGTCTGACGGCACCGATTCGAGCGAATAAGGCACGGCAGTCTCGATATTGTTGATTCGCCGATCGACACCGATGAAAATGATATCGAGGCTGATCGGCGTGTTTTTCATCCAGAAACTGCGCGGAGCCGGTGGATCATTAGGGAAAATCATCGCTTCATCATCCGCCAGCATCTCGCGGAACATCAGGCCGCGCGCCTGGTCTCTGCGCGTCATCGCGAACTCGGTCTTGAACTCAATGCGCTTGTCGCCGCTGACCACCGTCACCTCGGCAATCTCAAGCCCGGAAATCGGGTGAGTGGCGGTTTGCGTTTGCTGGACGGTGGAAGGCGGCGCTTCCTGAGTGGCCTCAACCGGCGAACAGGCCGTGGCGAGCAAAATGATCGGTGTCGCTCGCAGGCAAAAACCGGGTGAGCCAAACACATTGCCGTCAAAAATCATCGCGCGCGTCCTCTTCCGCTTCGATCACCCAAGCTTCAACCACCTCCGGGTCTGTCGCAGCCAGTATGAACTGAATATGGTCGAACAAATGGCCCGCGCGCAGCATTGCGGCAACCTGTTTTTCGCGCCTCTTATGCGCTGCCTCGGGTGTTTCGTCTTCTGCCAGCAGCCCGCGAGCAAACGGGCCAAAGCCGCGCTTCTTTGCCAGCAGCATCGCTGCCCGGCGCCCTGCCGCTTCATCGGGAGCATGTTCAGCGCGGGTCTCTTCCTCGATCCCGGCCGCCCACAGCGCCTGTTCCACCCGCCGCTTGCCATAGCCGCGCTGCGTCAAATCGCGCGACCGGCTGCGTGCAAAGGCATCATCATCGACATAGCCCAGCTCGACGAGCCGCGTGACCAGCCCCGTCACGTCAAGCTCGCGCACTCTCCCATCGGCGTCCTCAGCAACGCCCCGTTCGCGAATCTTGCGCGCCAGATAGGCTTCGAGTTTGGCCGCCGTCGTGGCAAAGCGCGCTGCATAGGACAAAGCGAGATCGCGCAATGCCGCCTCGTCAAGCGGAGCGGATCGCTTTTGCTTGCGCTTCGAGGCGCGAGACTGCGGGTTCCCCCGATTCTCGCTACCATCCGATGACGATTTGCTTCCCTGTGAAACCATTTCGCCTTATTCATGCCACAGTCGTTATCAAATGGGAAAATTTGGACCGTTCTGGATTTAATCTTCCTAACGGCTGGGACACATTAGCGCAGGCCCTTTGGGCTAAGCAAATTACGGGTTTCGCGAGAAAATATGACCGACGCCGCATTGACGCCAACTCTGACGCCAACGCCGAACGATTGCGACTTGCCGCGCATCCGCTCGAAGTTTTCGACCTTTAACGAGGCGATTGACTACGCTGCGCGCAGCAAAAAGGGCCTTAATTTTCACGATATGCGTGGAAAGCTGGAACGGGTGTATCCTTATAGCGAGTTGCGTGAAGACGCGCTTGTCATGGCGCGCCGCCTGATCGCTGCGGGCATCAAGCCGCAGGATCGAGTCGCTTTGATTGCAGAGACTGGCCCTGATTTTGCGGCCTTATTCTGCGCCTGCGTCTATGCCGGGGCGTGGCCGGTGCCGCTGCCTCTGCCCACCACCTTTGGCGGCAAGGACAATTATATTGATCAGCTCGCGATTCAGTTGGAAAGCTCGGACCCGGCGATCCTGATCTATCCAGAAGAAATTGCCGAATTGGCCGATGCCGCCGCAGCGCGGCAGTCCTGTCCGGCGGAAAGCTGGCAGAGCTTTGCAACCCGCCAAGCGCCAGATGTCGACCTTCCCGAAGCCGATTCTCAGGACATCTGCTATCTGCAGTATTCCAGCGGCTCGACACGTTTCCCGCAGGGTGTTGCCGTCACGCACGAAGCGCTGCTGCACAATCTCTATGGTCACTCCACCAGTATGGAGCTTGCCGAAGACGAACGCTGTGTGAGCTGGCTGCCGTGGTATCACGATATGGGTCTGGTGGGCTGCCTGCTCTCGCTAATCGCGAATCAGGTTTCGGGCGACTATCTGAAACCTGATGCCTTTGCGCGCCGCCCGCTTGCCTGGCTTGATCTCATCAGCCGCAATAAGGGCCGCACGCTCAGCTATTCGCCGACTTTCGGCTATGACATCTGTGCCCGCCGCATTTCCAGCCAGTCAAACGTCAAGGAACGCTTTGACCTGTCGCGCTGGCGGCTTGCGGGCAATGGTGCGGACATGATCCGGCCTGACGTGATGCAAAGCTTCGTCAACGCCTTCTCGGATGCGGGTTTCTCGGCTGATGCCTTTACGCCGTCCTATGGCCTTGCTGAGGCGGTTCTGGGCGTCACTGTCATGCCACCGGGCGAAGGCATCCGCGTTGAGCTGGTCGAGGAAGAGCGCCTGTCCGGCACCCCGCGCGATATCACGCGCCCGGCCCGCTATCGCGCTATCGTCAATTGCGGCAAGCCGATGCCCGACATGGTCGTCGAAATCCGCGACGAGAATGGCGATCCGCGCGGCGACCGCCAGATCGGCAAGGTCTGGTGCCAGGGCCCCAGCGTCATGCATTCCTATTTCCGCAACCCTGCGGCAACGGCGGACTGCCTTGTCGATGGTTGGCTGGATACCGGCGACATGGGCTATATGGCCGATGGCTACCTGTTCATTGTCGGCCGCGCCAAGGACATGATCATCATCAATGGCAAAAACCACTGGCCGCAGGATATCGAGTGGGCGGTGGAGCAGCTTCCGGGCTTTAACCATGGTGACATCGCGGCCTTTGCCGTCGAGACCGACAATGGCGAGGAAGCGCCCGCAGTGCTGGTCCATTGCCGCGTCTCTGATCCCGATGAGCGGGTCAAGCTGCGCGAGCAGATCGCTGACAAGGTGCGTTCGGTCACCGGCATGAGCTGCGTTGTCGAACTGGTCCCGCCGCGCACTCTGCCGCGCACCAGTTCAGGCAAACTGAGCCGCGCCAAGGCGAAGAAGCTGTATCTGTCAGGCGAAATCGTACCGCTGAAACTGGCGGCGTAACGCCCGCTTTGGCCTAGGTCTCGACCGAACCCCATTCGGCACGCAGCGGGCCATTGCGCGTCTCGATCGCCACGCTCACGCCCTTTGCGGCCAGCGCTTCTTGCGCAAGTTCGGCCTCTTCGCGCGTGCCGATCAGCTTGATTGGGACATTAAGGCGCGCTGCTGACCACTCAATTACGTCGAGCGCCTCCTGGCCCTGCGCTGTCAGAGCAAGCTTTGTCCCGGCTTCAGGTGAGCCTTGTTCAATCTCGACCTGCTCAAAGGTGATGGCGTTGGGCAAGTCGCTCAATGGTGGCAGAAGCTCCACTGTCCATTCCGGCTCGGTCCCCGCGATGCGCTGCTCAAGCGCGCGATAAGCAGCTAGGCTCGCGCCATCGAGGCGCTCGGCCCGAACCAGAGCGCGGCGGCGGGTCCGGTCGATTGTGACCTCGTCTTTCGAAACGCCCGCCACGAGGGCCAGCCGCGTGGCAAGGTCTTCGGTGCGCTTAAGTGCCGCTTCCTCTTCCTGCGCGCGCGCTGCTGACAGCTGAGCGCGCTGTGCGGCGCTGGCGCTCGAATCGACCTGCAATTGCGTCAGCGTCAGCTCAACGGGCAGATCAAGCCGCGCTGAAAGCGAGCGTTCGATTTCGGTCTCGGCTTCGGAAAGCGGCTTCGGCGTCAGCATTTTGGCCACCACGGTCACCGGCTCGCTGGCAAAGTCGATCTCCAACTGGTCAAGGATTGAGTCCTGCGAAAACTTGGTCTCGATCTCGCTGCGAACGATCCTTTGCGCGTTGGTTTGAAAGGCAATTTGTTGAAGCGAATAAGCGAGTGGAATGGCCAGCGCGAGGAAAACCGCGAACATGGCAAAGTTCTGAAACACCGATTGGCGCGCGCTCAGGCTGGTGCGAAAACCATAGGCGCGCGCCATCGCCAAGGCAGTGAGCGCGATGGTGATGAGGTTGGTCACATAGAGCAGGAGCGCGCCGGAAAAGACCGTCCAGTTCCACGTCGCCAAGCCAAAGCCGACCACGGCCAAAGGCGGCATCAAGGCAGTTGCAATGGCAACGCCGACAATCGTCCCATCGCGCCCGCGAATCATCGCATAGGCACCCGCCAGCGCTGAAAACAACGCCACGAACAGATCGAACAGATTGGGCTGCGTGCGCGCGGCGATCTCTGGCGTGATCGTCTGGATCGGGGAGAGATAGACCAGCGTCGCCGTCAGCCCGACAGCCATCACCGTGCCCCATGCCAGACTGCGTGCCGATTGGCGCAGCCAGTTATAGTCACCAATCGCCAGTGCAAATCCCAGCCCCATGATCGGGTCCATCAGCGGCGACAACAGCATCGCCCCGATCACAACCGCCGGGGAGGACAAAAGCAGGCCCAGCACGGCGATCCCGCCGCTCATCGCGGTCATGAACAGATAACGCTCGGAAATCGAGCATTCAGCGCGGCGCTTTTCGATCACTTCAATCTGGTTGACTGTGCCCACCACATCCTGAAGCCAGTACCGCCGCAGACTGAAGAGAATCCGCGCAAAGGGAGACTGACGTTGCTTTACGCCGCCTGCGCTGGGTTCTGCGACACCGGCATTGGCTGCCGCTTCTTCACTGAGATTGGACAAGGAAAACCTCCGTTTCGAAAGCGCAGATACCGCCAATAGGCGGCGGGCGAAAGCGCCTTGACGTATCCTTGTTTTGGGGGGCTATCAGCCTGCGTGCTTCGATGAACGCATAATTATGGACTGCCAGCGCGCGATCAGGCATTCTTGAAACTAGTGTTTTAAATGCCTAATACAGTAGAGAATTCATCGGCAGCGCGACCCACGATGCGCCTGTCGCCAAAGGGAGCCAGAACGCCGCTATGAGCACCGAACAAGAGGCCGCCACCAATATTGCAACCGCGACCAAAGAGGCCGCCGCTTTCGAACTCACTCCACCTGATCCCGTACCTGTCGTGGCTCCGGAGCAGGCCTCTGGGCTGGTTCCGGTCTCGGTGGAGGAGAAGTCCAAGCTCGACGTCAAGGTCGATGCCTTCGTTGATGATCTGGTTGCTCAGGACGCCAATTCGCCTGCCTTTGGAGAGAAAGTCGATCAGATCACCCGCATGGGGCAGGAACAGATTCGCGCGGCTGCCGGCCAGTCCAACCGCTTCCTTGATCGCCCGGTGCGCGCCATGGATGCCGATAGCGGTGTTGGCAAAGACCTCGCCGAACTGCGCCGCACGGTCGAAGAGCTCGATCCGGGCCGCAAAGGCAATATGCTCGAACCGCGCAAGCTGTTCGGGATCATCCCCTTTGGTAACAAGCTGCAAAACTACTTTGACGGCTACACCAGCTCACAAGGGCATATTCAGGAGATTTTGAAGAGCCTTGAAGGCGGCAAGAAGGAACTGACGCTCGACAATGCCGCCATCGATCAGGAACGGGCAAAACTATGGGAAGCCATGGGCGAGCTTGAGCAGATGATCCACATCGCCAAGACGCTGGATGCGCGGCTCGAGGCCAAGGCCAATGAGCTTGAGACAAGCGATCCCGAAAAAGCCAAGGCGCTGCGTGAAAGCGCACTGTTCTATGTGCGTCAGCGCACGCAGGACCTGCTGACGCAAATGGCCGTAAGCGTGCAGGGTTATCTCGCGCTTGATCTGGTCAAGAAGAACAATGTCGAACTGGTCAAGGGTGTCGACCGCGCCAGCACCACCACGGTCAGCGCGCTGCGAACCGCAGTGACCGTGGCGCAGGCCATGACCAATCAGAAACTGGTGCTGGAGCAGATCACGTCGCTCAACAGCACGACCGCAAACATTATCGATTCCACCAGCACCTTGCTGCGCGAACAAACCGGGCAAATTCATGAGCAGGCGGCGGCATCGACCATTCCGCTCGAAACACTGCAACGCGCCTTCCAAAATATCTATGACACGATGGACGAAGTGGACGATTTCAAGCTGCGCGCGCTCGATTCGATGAAGCAGACCGTGGGCGTGCTGTCCGAAGAGGTCGAGAAATCGAAAGGCTATATCGCACGCGCCGAAGGTCAGGCGCAGGCGCAAGCCAAAGTCGCCAGCGAACCCTCGCTGCTCTCGCTCGAAAGCTAAGCCATGGTCGATACCACCCCCCAGTCAGAGCGGATCATTGGCGAGGCAGGCCGATCGCTGCGGGTTCAACGCGCCGGTGGAACCCATCGATCAGCGGTGAGCATTGGCAAGGGCTCAGCGCAGCAAAAGGCACAGGTGTGGATTGACCGCGCAAAGTACTTCCTCGGCGCGCTGGCGGTGATCTTTGCGACGATGACGGTGTCGGGCCTTGTGCTGGGAGGGATCGGTTTCACTGGCGTCATGATGGTTGCGCTTGCGGTGATGGCCGCTGCCTTTGTCTTCGGCAATTACCCGAAACTCAAAGTGCCCAAGCGCGAAGAGTTGAAGCTGGGCACACCACAGGAAATGGTCGCTAATACAGAGCTTTGGCTGGAGCGGCAGACGCCCGCGCTTCCCGCTCCGGCGGTGTCGGTGGTTGAGAAGCTGGGCGTGCAGCTCGATGCGCTTGGCCTTCAGCTCGAAACGATTGATGCCGAGCACCCGGCAGTTAGCGAAGTGCGCGAACTGGTGGGCGAGTATATCCCCGAGACGATCGACAATTACCGCAAGATCCCAGAGCATCTGCGCACCGAGAAGCACACCGGCAAGAGCGCGGATGAACGCCTGACAGACAGCCTTGGCAAACTGTCGGGTGAGATTGACCGCGTGACCCGCCGTCTGGCGGAAGGCGCAATGGATGATCTGGCGATCAAGGACCGCTATCTCGAATATCGCTATGGCGGGTCCGAGGCGCTTGAGAAGCCGAGCTGAAGGGTAAAAACGTCATGAAAGTTCGTCTTCCTCACCAGCTAGACCGCGCCGAACTGCGTCACCGCCTGGACACACGCAAAGGTGAGATCGTCAACTACTTCCCCGACGGCATGGCCGCGCTCGACAGTGAGTGGAAGGGTGACGATCATATGGACTTCACCGTTGCTGTCGCAGGGCAGACGATTGGCGGCGCGGTCGATATCGCTGATGATCACGTGGTGATCGAAGTGGACCTGCCGTTCCTGCTCAGCTTCCTGCGGCCCACCATAGAAAAGTCGATGCGCAAGGAAGCGACCCGGCTGCTCGCGTAAGTCCGCGCAAGCCTATCGTGTTGCTGTCAGCAATGTCACGCCAGCGCTGGAAAAGTCGATAGCGCCCAAATCGGGCGCATAAAGGCATTCGCCTGCGCTCGTGACTTCGCCGCTCGCTCTGGTCACAATTTCGCCAGCCAGCGGCAGCGCCAGCACGCCTTTCGCATAATGCGCGGCCAAAGCGGCATCGGGCTGGCCTTCGACCCGGTCGAGACGAAAATGCCGACTGTCGACCAACGTCACCCCGCGCTCGGCAATGGTGGAGCTGTGCCGATCGCCATACGGACCGCCCTGCGCCACCGCCATGGCACGCTCCAGGTGCAATTCACGAGGGCGACCGTAATCATACAGCCGGAAGGTCGTGTCGCTGTTCTGCTGGACTTCCACCAGAGCAAGACCCGGCCCGATTGCGTGCACGGTGCCCGCAGGCAGATAGTAAATGTCGCCAGCTGAGACCGGATGCCAGGTCAAGAGCTGTTCAATCGAGCCATCACGCGCAGCCGCTTCGATCTGCTCTGGCGGTATCTCTTCGTCAAACCCGATCGCCAATGTCGCGCCGGGCTCTGCATCGAGCACAAGCCAGCACTCTTCCTTGCCTGCCTCACCCGCCAAAGCTGTCTCATCCGAAGGGTGGACCTGCACCGAAAGCTTTTCGCTGGTGAAGAGGTACTTGACCAGAAGGCCGTCCATTTCTGGCGGTGGCTCGAACCAGATCTCGCCAATGCGCGTATCGGCGGGCGCAGCAAACGGGGCCGGCAGCGCATCGCGGCCCCAGACCTTCTCCACCATCTTGATCGGCAAAGCGCGCGCGGCGCCATGAACAGCCGCGCCGTCGCTCATTGGTTGCTTGCTCCGGGCAGTTTGCCAACCCGCTGCGCGCCATCGCGTGTTGTCACCAGCACTTCATCGCCCGAGACAACGATGCACACATCCTCCAGCCCAATGGCCGACACACGCGGCCCGTCACTGCTGGCAAGGACGTTGGTGCAGTGGTCCAGATCGACGAGGCCCTGTTTTACATTGCCGCTTTCATCCGCCGCGCCGGGTTGCTCAGCCAGAGCATCCTGCAGGGCCGCCCAATTGCCGATATCCGACCATCCCATATCGACCGGCACCATCGCAGCGCGCTGCGTGTTCTCCATGACAGCGTAATCAATCGAGTCGCCGTCAATCTCGGCAAAGGCCTGTTCCTGCGGGTGAAAGCGTGATCCCTCGACGCGCCCCGCAGCCACTGCGACCGCCACAGCCTGCGCCATGGCCGGACGATGCGTGTCCAGCTCGTTGAGCAAGGCTCCGGCTCGAAATGCGAAAATGCCGCCATTCCAGCTATACTCGCCGCTCGCCAGATAGCTTTCGGCAGTAGCGAGGTCCGGCTTCTCGACAAACTTTGCGATCCTGTAGCCGCCGGGCAGTTCTTCCCCGCGGTGAAGGTAGCCATAGCCGGTCTCGGGGCGCTCAGGCGCAATCCCGAAGGAGACCAACCAGTCCTCGCGCGCCAGATCGGCCGCAGCAATCGCCGCCGCGCGGAAAGCTTCCTCATTGGCGATGTGGTGATCGCTGGGACAGACCAGCATGATCGCATCCGCAGGAAGCTGCGCCGCTGCCAGCGCAATCGCGGGCGCGGTGTTGCGGCCCATAGGCTCAACGATCAGGCGATACTCACCCGTTCCGGCAAGTTGTTCTTCGATGAGGTCGCAATGCGCAGCGCCTGCAACAATCATCGGCGCAGCGAAGCGATCGTCCGCCGCAACCCGGCCAACGGCTTGCTGAAACAGGGTCGTCTCCCCAATCAAGGGGAGGAACGGCTTGGGCTTGACCTTGCGGCTTACCGGCCAAAGCCTCGTACCACTGCCACCGCACAGGATGACAGGATGAATCGGCGCTGTGCTCGTCATATCGAGGGTGGCTATAGCAGTGCAATCCGCCGATGCCAGCGCGATATCAGTTTGGCTTTCGTCTGGTTTGTAACGCGGCTGACAAATGCACTCAGAACCAGCGCTGGCGCCAGTAAAACGGCGCTTCGACCCGGTTGCCATAAGCGTCCTGAGCCGGGCGGAACTCCAGCCGTTCTTCAACCAGTTCGCACGTGATCTGGTCCGCTTCGGGATCGGGACTGGGCCGGTAAATGGAACAGTTCCTTGCACGGCCGTCCACGCCAACAATGACACGCACGATCACCTCAGTCCCGCGTCGCGCATTGCGACCGCCCGGCGGCGTGGGATAGTCGCGCGCATTATCAATCCTGCCCGATATGTGCTGAGGTCTGGTAACGGCAACACCGCCCTGCCCGCGTCCGGAATTGCCGCTTCCAGTGCCAAGGCCCGCTCCAGCAGCACCGGTGCCCTCACCCTCTTTTCGCGCGCCTGCTTGCGATGCTGTTCCGGTTGAGGCGGCGGCGGGGAGTGGCTCGGGTTCTGCCGCTGGCAAGGCAGCTGGTGGTGCCGAGATTGCGGCGGCGACCGCCTGCTTGCCCGGTGATCCCTGCTCGCCCTCATCGGGCTGTGAGCGGTTTTGAGGAGGCGGCGGTGCGGGCTCGGGTTCCGGCACGGGCTCGCTCACATCAAAGGCAGCGATCACATCACGCTCGACAGAACCGGCAAGCTCGGGCGCGAAAGCATGAGCCAAGAGGTAGAACAGCCCCAGATGCAGCACAGCAATCAGCGCCAGAAGTGACCAGCGCAAGCGCGCAGGCTGAGCCGAATAGCGCTGGATGATCCCTGCTCGTCTTGGTCGCGTGTCTGCCATTTGCTCCATTTCGGAGGCGGTTGCGTCCTTCTAATCGCCAGCTTCGCTTATAGCGGGGGCGAAGGAATTTGCGATGGAGCGCTCCAGCAAGGTGGCGGACCGGCAACTCGCCCCACCTGATGAGGTATCTTATAAGGTGTCTTGCGGGGGCGATGACGCATGCCCGCAATCCCAGAGCGCGCTTGGACAATCAACCCTGGTTGCGCAATCAGTGCCGCTGGTGGCGCATGGTCCGCCTGATCTCAAGAGCCTGACAGCCGCGCTGATCGGAGCGGCATTCTACTTCGCGCTGGCCTATCTCAGCATTGCACTTTCACGCTTCGACACCGCGCTGGCGACGATCTGGCTGCCAAGCGCGGCTGCGGTCGCATTTCTGTTGCGCATGAAACTTGCCAATGAAGCCGCCTTTTATGCTGCCGCCTTCACAGCGAGCTTTCTTGCCAATGCGCTGAAGGGCAATGAGATGAGCGTGTCTCTGATCTTCTCGCTGGCCAATATGGCCAATGTGATGCTCGTCACGTGGCTGACACGGCGCCATTGCGGGGATGCGCCGGATATGAGCGATCTGGGCACGCTGGCCCGATTTGTCTGGATTGGCGGCTTGGTGGGGCCGCTTACCGCTGCTTCTATCGCGGCACTTGCCATGGGGCCGGGCATGGATTTCCACTTTGTCGGGGAGGCAGACGGCAATGCCTCGGGCGTATGGGAAGGCGCGCTGAGCTGGTTCCTCACCGACAGTATGGGCATGGTTCTGCTGGTGCCGACAGTGATGCTGATCACAGACACAATGACCAAGGAGCTCTTGCCCTCGCTCAAGAGCGCGGCGGAATGCGCGATCCTGCTTGGCTCCAGCCTGCTATGCGTGGTGCTGGTCTTTGGACAAAAGGCCTATCCGCTGCTGTTCCTGATTGTCCCGATCACGCTGGTGCACGCCTTTCGTCTGGGCAGCGCCGGAACCGCCCTGCATGTCCTGCTCGTCGCGGCGGTTTCGACGGGCATGACATGGGCGGGATACGGCCCGATTATCGAGACCAGCGCGTCGCCGACGGCCCGCCTGCATCTGCTTCAGGCCTTTATCGCGGCCAATTTCCTGACGGGTCTTCCGATTGCAGCGATACTGGCAGGACGCGACCGATTGACCGAGGCCGTGACCGAGGGACGGCGCGAACTGGCCTTGCTCGCTGACAACATCACCGATGCAGTGCTGACGCTCGATAACAAGGGTGTGTGCACCTATGCCTCGCCTTCGGTCTTCGAAGTTCTGGGCCGAAGCCAAAGCGATTTTATCGGCGCTCCGCTGGACGCTTTGGCCGATGAGGATGCCGGCCAGCGCATCAAGGGCGCGCTGGAGCGCTTGTTGTCGGGAAAGTCAGAGAAGGAGCGGCTGACCTATCGGCGGCAATTTGACGATGACGCGGGTGGTGCAGTCTATGTCGAAGCAGATTGCGCGCTGACATATGATCTTGCCTCGGGGGAGAGGGAGGGGATTGTGATCTCCGCGCGCGATGTGACGGAGCGGGTAGAGCTGGAACTGCTCCTCACCAGCGCAAGGCTGCACGCGGAGAAAGCGGCAAACGCAAAGTCGGATTTCCTCGCCAATATGAGCCATGAGATTCGCACGCCGATGAACGGTGTCCTGGGGTTTGCCGAACTGATGCTGCAAGGTGAGCTTGATAAAGAGCAGCGCCGCCATGCCGAAATGATCGTGGAGTCCGGGCGTTCGATGATGCTGCTGCTGAACGACGTGCTGGATCTCTCCAAGATCGAGGCCGGGCAGATCGCCATCGATGCGAGCCCGATCGATCTGCATGCGACGCTGGAACAATGCGCCGCGCTGCACCGTCAGACGGCTGAACTCAAGGGCCTCAATCTGCGGTTGGAGTATGAGCTCAATCCCCTGTCAAAGGGCGGTCATGCCTCCGCCGAGGCGCCTGCCAATCCAGCTTGCGCCAATCTTTTGCCTACCGTCGTTACCGATGGGCTGCGCTTGCGCCAGATCGTGCTCAATCTGATCGGCAATGCCGTCAAGTTCACCGAGGCAGGCGACATCCGGGTCAGCTATTGGGTGGAGGAAGAGCAGTTGGGTGTCTGCGTTCAGGACACAGGCATCGGAATTGGCGGCGGCCGGATCGAGACGATCTTTGAACCCTTCACACAAGCCGACAGCGATATTGCCCGCCGGTTTGGAGGAACCGGCCTAGGGCTTTCGATCAGCCGCCGGCTTGCCGAAATGCTGGGAGGCTCGATTGAGGTTGAAAGCGAAAGCGGCGCTGGTTCCCGCTTTACTCTGATCCTGCCAACGACAGTGATTGCCCCGGATGACGCGCCGCAATCGCCACAGGCCGCGCTGGCATTGGAAGACTTGCCTCCGCTTGCTCGCATCCTTCTGGTTGAGGATCACGACGTCAACCGCATGCTCGTCAGCGAAATGCTGGAGCGCTGTGGGCAGAATGTGGCTATCGCTCATGACGGCAATGAAGCGATCTCCATGGTGATCGACGGCGTCATTCGGGCGCGCCCGTTTGAACTTGTGCTGATGGATATCCAGATGCCCGATTGCGATGGGTACGAAGCCACGCGCGCCATTCGCGAAGAGGGGATCAAGGCCGATACGCTGCCCATCATTGCCTTGACGGCCAACGCCTTTCCCGAAGATGTGGCCGCCGCGCGCGAGGCGGGCATGCAGGGGCATCTTGCCAAGCCAGTGGTCTTGGCGGACCTCGTCGCAATGCTCCAAAGATGGCTGCCGACCCGAATTGTCGAGACGCCAATGGACCGGGACGTTTCGCTGGGAGCGGACCCGGCAAAGTCAGAGGACGCGGACCCGGCGCTTGAACCGGGCGATGACATGGAGGCCTATGCGGAGGCCAGTGCGGAGACCAGTGAGGACGGACAGCGTGAGGACGGACAGATCATTCCTCTCGATGCCGCCAGCCCGCCTCCATCGACGGATCAGCCGAGCAAGAACCATCGGCCTTTGCACAAGGCCTCTTTACAGGAACGCTGGCTGGTGCGGCGCTTTGAAGCGGTGGAGGCAGTGCGCACGGCTTTGGCCGATGGCCTCATCTGCAATGACGGCAAACGGCGCGCGGTCGACCGCGAAGAGCGGGAGGCCTTGATCGGTATCGTGCACAAGCTCGCCGGGTCGGCCGCCAGCTTTGGCGAACGCGCTCTAGGCGAAATGGCCGCGCAGTTGGAACATGCGATGCGGACCAAGGCGCCGTGCGAGCAATGCGAAGCCCTCGCCTTCGAATTGCTCGCCATGGCGGATGAGCCGGACAGTGCGCCGTCACAAAGCGCCAATTCGCAAAGCTGAGCAGCGCCAGCCTCTCATCCCGCAAGCGGGTCACCGTGCACCAAGGCTATGCACCAAAGAAAACGGCGGAACCTGAATGGTCCCGCCGCTTCTTTTTCCGTCAATCGGTTGTCCGAGCTTAGAACTCGTAGCGTGCACCGATCTGGATACGCCATGCAGACGAGTTGATCGCGATGTTGTTCTGATCATCGGGGTTGAAGCCATCGATGATGTAACGACCTTCATCATCCACATCGCCATCAGCCACGTCGACAAGGCCGTTGAAGCCGCCGCGCGAACGCAGGATGTTGGCGCTTCCATCGATCAGGTTGAGGAAGTTGGCGAAGTCAGCGAACAGCTCAACGCGGTCTTCTACCAGACCAGTGACGCTGCCGATGAACGGGAGCTCCTGGCTGATACGAAGGTCCATGTCGTAGTGCCAATCGTTGCGGCAGGTGTTGCGCTGGATCGTCGCACCCGGCGTGTAAGAACAGCCCGAAGCGTCGACATAGTCGATGACGTCCTGAACAGCTTGCGGGTCCGAGCTTGGTGACACGTTCGGATCGTCAACACCGGTCGGCACATAAAGCAGAGCGTTATCGCTGCCCGATGAGCTGTCGTTGAACACGCCGCCACCATCGAAGGTGAGGCTGTACGGACGACCTTCACGCGCACGGAAGAAGATACCAAGGCTGGTATCGAAACCGTCGAAGAACTCCTCGCGGAAGTTCACCGCTGCGGTGAAGTTGTGGCGCGTTTCGGTGGTTGCGGTCGAAACAGCCGGATCCTGACGGTCGAAGGCCGCGGTAACGTCGTAGGACGAGGTAGCCGTCGATGACTGGTTGTTACGCGCGTTGCTCGAGTCCGTGTAGGCATAACCCAGATTGATCCGGGTGCTACCGCCACTGGTAAGCAGGCCGCTCTGGAACTGCTTGTTCAGAGCAATAGAGACCACGTGGCTGTCCGAAGACCGGCCATTGGTCAGCTGGATGTTGTCGTCCCGGCGGGTGCCGAAGCACTCAGCAGTGAGACCGGTGTAAACCGGCGGTGTGCCACCCTCACCTTGGAGAACCGCGTTACAACCGGCCTGTGTCGCATCAACTGCCTGATAGATCGGACGACCATCGACGGTGAAACCGCCATTGGTGCGAACGTCAGGTGCCTGGCTGAGATCGACGAAGTTCAGCGGGTCGTTGAACCGCGAATAGATGTAGTCGAGGTTCAGGCCCCAGTTGCTGAAGAAGCCGCTATCCGCACCAAAAGTCGTTGAGAACGAGAGGTTGGCACGGATCACTGTCGGCACGTTAATGTTCGGATCGGTCGACTGAACGTCAGCAAGACCTGCTTCAGCGTCAGCCTGACCAGATGCGAGAGCACATGCCGGGATGCCGGTGAAGGTGCCGTTGGTCACAACGTCGATTTGGCCGGTGGCTGGGTCGATCGGAAGATCGGCCGTGGCACAGTCGAAAGTGTCACCGTTGGCGGTCGAGAAGCCGTTGTTCGAGAAGGCGTTCGAGTAGTACACAACCGGGTCACCGCCCGAGAAGATACCGACACCAGCAAGGATGCTGCTGTCTGAGAAGAAGCCTTCATTGTCGAAGCTATAGGTACCCGAAAGACGCGGCAGCAGGACCGGGTCAAGAAGGCCAAAGCTCACCGCGTTGGAGAAGCCGTAGCGATCCTGGAAGTTCGGGTTAAACTGTGGTGCGTCGCCGTCATACAGCTGAACACGCAGACCAGCGTTGATTGAAAGCTGATCGGTCGCTTCCCACTCGTCCTGTGCGTAGACCGAGTAGATACGACGGCTGAAGCGTGCCGCAGCGTTGTTGATGTCGCCGCCCTGAGCCACAGCCTGGGTTGCGCCGCCAACGTCACCGTTCACCAGATCGTCTGCATCAGAGAACACGCTTGAGAAGCCGCCTCCAGCAACCAGACCTTCGCGGAAGTCGTCGAAGTTCTGGAAGAAGATGGTGCCGGTTGCGTTGATCGCGAACAGGTTGAACACTTCAAGATCGTTGATCTCGGTGCCGAACTTGAGGAAGTGACCGTTGCCGGCATCCACGTTCATCTGGAAGCGCAGTTGGTCGATCTTCGTGTCGAGCTGGTTAGCTGAACGGAAGATGCCCGGACCCGTTGCGAAACGGCCGTTTTCCGTGGTCTGACCAGCAACCGGCTCTGCGCCGACAACCAGACGTACCGTTGGGTCTTCCGACTGAGCTTCGCCGAAGCCAACCGGGCCCTGAACGTCGCCAACTTCAGCGCGGCTCAGACGCAGTTCGGTCGAAACGGTGTCGCTCCAGTCTGAGTACAGACGGACCGAGTAGTAATCCGAAATCGTGCCTTCGTCTTCGAACGAGTTGATGCCGCCGATTTCCTGAGAACCAAAGTCGGACTCGATGTTGGTTTCTTCGAGACGCTGATAGGTGGCCTCGATGCGGTGATCCTGGTTGATGATCGCGTCAAGACGACCGAAGTAACGCACGTTACCTTCAGCCAGCGTGGTCGGGTATTCGCCCGGGTCCTGGCCGTAAACGTCGCGAGCGATCTGAGCGAACTCGTTGAATTGATCGATGGTTGCGAAGTTTGCTTCGTTGGTGAAGCCACCGCCAGCAGGACCGAAGTTGTTGCCCTGTGACAGGTCGGTTTCTTCGTAACCGAACGAGAAGAACAGACGATCAGGGATGATCGGGCCGGAGAGCGTTGCGCCCCAGCGCTTTTCTTCGCTGGCGTTGAGCGGCGAACCGTCAATCTCGCTCGCGAACAGACCGTCGTCGAAGTAGGTGATGAAGGCCGAGCCGCTGAAGCGGTTCGAACCAGCCTTGGTAACGGCGTTTACGAGACAGCCGGTGAACTCCGAGTACTCAACGTCGAACGGAGCGAATTCAACCGAGATCTGCTCGATCGCGTCGAACGGAAGCGGGAGCGAGTTACGTGCCGCGAAAGGCGTACCGTTAAGGCCGAACACGTCAGCCTGGACGATACCGTCAACGGTGAAGACGTTCGAACGGTCGTTACCACCAAGGCACGAGATACGATCAACGTCGTTGTTGGCTTCGATGCTGACACGCGGATCGATACGGATGATGTCGCGAACGTCGCGAGTGATCGACGGGAACGACTCAAGCGTCTGGGTGTCGAACGCGGTGCCCGGTCCAACAGCAACCTGCGTTGCGCGGGCGCGAGCGCCAGTGACGATAATCACCTGATCTTCAGCGCCTGCTGCGGTCGCAGTCAGTGAGAATTCAAAACCGGAATTGCTTGAGATGTTGGTAAAGACGTTTTCAACCGTCTGACCCTCAAAGCCCGGTGCGGTCACCGTGATCGTGTAGGGTCCGCCAGGCTGCAGCTGCGAGATACGGAAGTTGCCGTTGCCGCCGCTTACTGCGGTCTTTGAGGAACCGGTCCGGCTGTCAGTCACGAGGACGGTCGCGCCAGGCAGGACGTTGCCATCGGCATCGGTCACCGTGCCCTCGACGCCCGAAGTGATCGACTGCGCCTGAACGGGTTCTGAAAGAGTTGCTGCGGCAGTCAGAGACACAATGCTCGCTGCCAGGAGGTATTTGATCTTCATAGTTATGGCCCCTGGTCACAATGGAAAGGATGTGAACGGGGTCGCCCCTAAGGAGATTGGAAGTCGGAAGTGCGACTGTTTTATGACATTTGCATGAAAATGAATTACAGATGAATGTCACAGGCCCAGAAGATGAGTATCAAACCGGCCCAAACCCGCAAAAATGCGTGGCAAAACTGCCTGTGTTGCACCCATGCAACGAGGGTCCAGTTTCTCTAAATCACGCTCCATTCGGCGCAAATTTAGCACTTATGCGAGATTTATCTCGCGCAGGCGCTGCATCAGGAAGTCATGCGAAGTGATCGCTTCCTCGGCGCTTTCTGGCCCCATCTCTTCAACGCAGGAGGCCAGCGGCTCGATCAGGTAATCCGGCCGGAAATGAAGAAAGAACGGCATTGAGTACCGCGAGCGAAGCGCGGCTTCTCCCGCCGGATTGACCACGCGATGCGTGGTGGAGACCAGCTTACCCGCGGTCAGCCGTTCCAGCATGTCACCCACATTGATGACGAGCGCGCCTTCGTGAGCTTCAACCGGGTGCCATGTGCCTGCCTTGGTCAGCAGTTCAAGACCGGCTTCCTCAGCGCCCAGCAACAGCGTGATTGTGTTGATGTCGCCATGCGCCGCGGCGCGGATCGCGCCGTCCGGGGCATCGGGGCCAAGCGGCGGATAATGCAGCAGGCGCATAACCGAATTGCCGTCTTCGACGGTCGGAGCGAAGAATTCGCGATCAAGGCCAAGATGCAGCGCAATCGCTTCGAGCACGCGCCCGCCCGCGGTTTCAAACGCGGTGAACAGCTCTTTGAATGTCGCCTCAAACTCCTCGACCTCGCTCGGCCAGAGATTGGGCGCCATGAATTCTTCGAGCGCATGGCCTTCAGGCAAGGTGCGCCCGACATGCCAGAATTCCTTGAGATCGATGACCGCGGCGTCTTTCGCCTTTTCCGTCCCGAACGGCGTGTAGCCGCGTGCGCCGCCACTACCAGCAATGGCATAGGCCTTCTTGGCCTCTTCGGGCAGCGCGAAGAACGCCTTAGACGCGGCATCCGCCTTGTCGATCAAATCTTGCGGGATGCCGTGATCGCGGATGACGGCAAACCCGTTCTCAGCAAAGCTGCGGCCCAGTTCATCCGCGATGTCTTCAAGCGGGAGGGCGAGGCTGACGCTGGCGATGTTGACGGTGTCGGTGTTCACGGGAGCGCTCTGTGCCTCTTCGATGCTTCGGTCGATTACGATGGTCATACCTTAAGTCTCCGCGCAGGTCGTGCCAAGTCGCTTGAGCCTTGGGGCCATCATCGCGCGGTGACTTTGATGCGTATCAAATGGAGATCGTCAGAAAGGCAGGAACAGGCTCGCCAGGCTCGCGCTCATCAAATTGGCCAGCGCCCCGCCCGCAAGCGCCTTTAGTCCAAGCTTGGCAACCGTCGATCGCTGAGTGGGAGCAAGGCTTCCGATCACCGCCATCTGGATCGCGATGGAAGACAGGTTGGCAAATCCGCACAAGGCATAGATCGTGATCGCCCGGTTGCGTTCTGACAAGGCATCAGCAGCCTCAATCAATTGCAGAAAGGCGACCACTTCATTGGTGATCAGCTTGGTGCCGAATGCGCCGCCGGCAACCTGCGCCTCTGACCATGGCAAGCCCAGCAGCCACATGACAGGCGCGATCACATATCCCCCCAATTGCTGGAATGTCAGGTCGGGATAGCCGAACCAGCCGCCAATCCCGCCCATCAAACCGTTTGCAAGCGCAACCAGTGACACAAAGGCGAGCACCATCGCACCCACCGCAACGGCAAGCCGCACGCCTGTCATCGCGCCTTGTCCGGCTGCTTCAATGATATTGGCAGGCTTCACGCCCTCTTCAAAACTGTCGACCAGTTTGATGGCTGGCTCACTGTCTTCGCCTTCGTTCGGCTCATCGGGCATGATGATCTTCGCCATCAGGATGCCGCCGGGTGCAGACATAAAGGCCGCAGACAGAAGGTAAGGCAGATATTCCGTGCCGATAATGCTGGTGTAGAGCGCCAGAATTGTGCCGGCCGTCCCCGCCATCCCGACGCACATCAGCGTAAACAGGCGCGATGCTGGCAGATCGGCGAGATAAGGGCGCACCACAAGCGGGCTTTCCGACTGGCCGACAAATATATTGGCCGCAGCACCCAAAGCCTCCACCTTGCTTACTCCGGTGACAAACTGGATCGCTCCGCCCAGCCACTGCACCAGACGCTGCATGATGCCGAGATAATAGAGGATCGAGACAAGCGAGGCGAAGAACACAATCACCGGCAGCGCACCGACTGCGAATGTGTTGGCGAGCGGGTTGTCCTCTCCGAACAGGAACTTGGTCCCTTCATTGCCATAGTCGAGCAGCGCCGAGACCGCATCGGACATGCCCTTGATCACTGAGATGCCCACCGAAGTGCGCAGGACAAAGATCGCCATCACCGCCTGAAGGGCAAAGGCGGCTCCGACGATCCGGAAATTTATCCGCCGCTTGCCCGATGAAAGCGCATAGGCGAGCGCAAGGATGGTGAGGATGCCAAGCAGGCTGAACCCGATGGACGCAATTTGTTCGTTCACGACAGCGATATGATCCCAGCAAAGAGCCCCATTAGACCTGTACGCCGGAACGTTAGGCCACATTGGGTCAACCTGTTGGCACTGCGCGCGACCGGGCGCAACCTTGAAGGCCTCGCCGCCGCTGCAATGGGGCCGCATTGCCATCCCTCACCATTTACATGAAGGGCATGGCTTCCCTTTTCGCAGCCCGCTGCCTAACCATGGGCGGATGACGGATACTTCCAGCGCCAAAGGGGCCTTTGCGCCCTATGACACCAAGAATGTCACCCCTATCAATGTGCCCAACGGCTTGTTTGCTTTCCTGATCCTTTATGGCGGGATGACAGTGCTGGCAGGGGTGGTCGCCTATAAACAGGTGCAATTGTGGCCCAGCCCTCTGTCAGTTGAGGCCGGGATCTTCCCGTTCCTGTTGCTGGTGGTGATTTCGAGCACGATTTCGCAGCTCTACGGCCGATCTATGGCGACCCGGCTGGTGTGGTGGGGTTTTGTGCCCTTAGGGCTGTCTGCTGCGCTTATCTATCTGGTTCTGGGCCTTCCGGCTTCGCCTGGAATGGTGGAATTTCGCGGCGAGGACCTGGCCGCTTTCGAGCGGGTTCTGGGCCAAACACCGCGCATCCTGATGGCGGGGCCTGCCGCCTATATCACCTCGCTGCTACTCAACATCTGGCTCTTTGATCGTTTGCGCGGGAGCGGGGATGCGACAACGGCTGGCCTGATGGTGCGCGGCGCGATTGCCTCTGCTTTAAGCCAGGCGATTGATTCGGTGATTTTTGTCACGCTTGCCTTTGCAGGCGTGTTGTCGGCCGAAGAGTTCACGAACCTGATGATCGGGCAGGTGATTGCAAAGGTGACCTTGAGCCTTGTCCTGGTGCCATTCCTGATCACGTTCGGCGTGAAGGCCGCAACCTGGCTGGATCAGCGCGGACAAGCACCGGCAATTGCCGATTGAGGCAACGCACAAAAATACCCGGCCAGCAGCGCTGACCGGGTATTGAGCTTAGGCAAAAGCCTTAGAAGGATTGCGTCGGTTTCGGTTGGCTTTCAGCGCGCTTTTTGTAGCACTTCTTGATGGCCTTCTCGCGCTTCTTCTCTTTCTCGATCGTGCTGGCTTCCGCCTTGCACTGGCCAAGCGGCGTGGCTGCGATGCTCTCATCTAGGACAGCCTGACCGTCAAAATCATCGGCAAAACCGCCAGCGCTGCTGAACGGAACATCAACCAGAGGCATAGCTGCCAGTTCACGGCCCGCAGGCAGGCGAGCGCGCTTCCCAGTGATGAAAGCAGCAAAAACGCCAACCGCGACGATGCCGACACCGGTGGCTACTGTGTTGCCTTCGCCCTCTTGGCGATAATCGCCGCCAACCGGAACGATCCCGTCTTCCAGAGCAATCGAACGCATCGTGAATTCGAGCTTGCCGGACTTGCCGAAAGCACCCTTGCCTGTGCGCCAGGTTATCTCTGCTGTCGCAGGCGCGCCTTGCGGGATCACGACGACATCTTCGACAACCACGTCTTCAAGGACCGTGAGTTCGAAGGTATCGCCGGCCTCGTGGCTGCTGCTCGTGATTTCGTCGGTTACTGACAGCTTGATCTCGGCGTCTGCCGGAAGCGTAAGCGTGCGTGGTGGCGGGGGCGGCGGAGGAGGCGGTGGTGGAGCGGGCTCTGCAACCGGCTCTGGCATGGCTTGGTCGGCTGCTTCGACGGCGGCCTCGGTAGCGGCCTCTGGCACTTCTTCCTGTATTTCAGGCGTGGATTCGGTCGGCTGCGCCACAGCTGCAACGGAAAAAACCGCGCAGGCGGACGCCAAAAGTAGATGTTTTTTCATTGGAACTCCCCTGTAAGTCCGCCGACTAGCTAGGCAGATTTCTCAAAACTCTCAATGGTTAACTCTGTTTAAAAACACAGAGCGTCAAAGCTCCCTGCGCCCAAAGAGCCACAAGCTATTGCTCGCAGGTGATGACCAAATGCGACTAAACGGTTCTTATCCAAGTGGGATCAAGAATAGGTGGTGAATGGCGCAGTCCATCTCTAACCAGTCACGCCGCTTGGATTCCCTGTTATGCAGGGAATTTACTGGGACCTGCGGTTTGTTGATGGTCAAACGACGGGTCGGAGCCGCAGAATTCTGGGAGTCTTGGTCCGAATTCCCTAAATCCTGAATAGGGACCACCTGTTCGCTTATGGGCTTTACAACTAGTCTGATGATAATGGCGAAAATCGACTTCTCGCATCTTGTCCATACACCTGAGGTTGTGGTGAGTTCTCTGGATCGGGGCTACAGGGTTCAAGATGAGAACTGGCTAGGCATAGTCAGCAGAATTGAGCCACCGCTCTTTAATCAAACCGAGCAAAGAGTGCGGTCTGACATTGCCACAGCGTTAGCCGCTGTTTCTCAGAGCTGTGGCGATTGCATTGATAGAGAGCTTGATGCCTTCCGAAATCCGTTCATCCTCATCTCCCGCACGGTGACGCTTCAGTAGTTCGAGCTGAAGTAGATTTAAAGGCTCGATATAGGGTAAGCGCAGCCGGATCGAAGCGTCGAGCCGAGGCGAGTTTTCAAGCAAATAGGACTGGTTGGTAACCTGTAGAAGCGCATCGTGCGTCGCCTCCCAGCCACTCCGGATCTGCCCAAACACGTTTTTGGCCAGACCCGCATCGCTCACAAGGCGAGCGTACTCAGCCGCAATCGCCATATCGGATTTGGCCAAAACCATTTCCATATTCGCCATCGCGTTGCGGAAAAACGGCCATTGCTGCGCCATCTCTTGCAGTAGGGCCTTGTCCTCAAACTGGTAGAGAGCGTGCCCCACTCCGAACCAGCCCGGAAGCATGACGCGTGCCTGGCTCCAGGAAAACACCCACGGAATAGCGCGCAGGTCTTCGATCCGCTCGGAAGCCTTTCGGCTTGCGGGACGCGATCCAATGTTGAGCGTCGCAATCTCAGCAATCGGTGTCATTTGCCGAAACACTTCCACAAAGCCCGGCGTCTCGTAAACCAAGCCGCGATAAGCGCTGAGCGCGCACTGCGAAATCTCGTCCATGGCTGTTGCAAACCGAGTGTAGTCTTGCGGCGGGATTTGCTCCGGCTCAAGCGTCGCCAGCAAGGTAGCGCTGGCCATCGATTCAAGGTTGCTCGCCGCCGTTTCGATCGAACCGAATTTGGCCGCAATCATCTCGCCTTGTTCGGTGATGCGAATGCGACCGTTCACTGTCCCGTGCGGCTGCCCGCGGATCGCTTCGAAAGCCGAGCCGCCACCGCGCCCCACCGATCCGCCTCGGCCGTGGAACAGCTGCATGGTCACACCGGCGCTTTCAAATACCGGAGCCAAGGCTTCGCTGGCACGCGCCAGCATCCAGCTTGAGGTGAGGTAGCCGCCGTCCTTGTTGGAATCGCAATACCCGATCATCACCTCCTGAGATCCTCGCGCGCTCGATAGAGCTTCGATCTCGGGAATAGCAAAGTAGGCGCGCATGATATCGGGGGCCATTTCAAGATCGCCGATAGTCTCAAACAAGGGCACCGGCATGATCGGACAGCTTGGCTCAGATCCGCCGGTATACAGCCCCGCCTCGCGCAGCAAAATCAGCACCTCAAGAAGGTCTGAAACGCTTTCGGCCATCGATACGACATATTGCGAGATGCAGTCGGGACCATAGCGACGGTGTGCATCCGCCACCGCATCAATGATGGCCAACTCCTTTTGGGTCGTCTCGGAATAGGTCGCCCAGGGGGTGCGCAAGGGGCGCTTTCCAGCCAGCTCGCTGAGCAAGAGCGCCACCCGCTCTTCTTCACCGAGTGCAAGGTAATCGACGCGATCAGTGGCGGCCTCGAACAATTCGGCCACAACCTTTTCGTGGACCGAGCTGTTCTGCCTCAGATCCAGCGTCGCCAAATGAAACCCGAAGGTTTGGACAGCACGGAAAAGATGGCCAAGCGCCCCGCCCCAACCCAAATTGTTTCCACCAAGTTCCTCTAGTGCCTGCGCAATCTGCACCAGATCACGCTCAAACTCTACGGGGGTCAAATAGGGGTCTTTGGCCACCAAAGGAGGCCGAGCGGGCGCCTTGCCACACAGATCCTCATAGGTTGCCGAGAGCCGACCATACATACCGATAAGAGCGCGTCGATAGGGCTCGTCTTCGCGATGCGGCGAATGGTCTCCGCTCGCTTCAGCGAGCGCGGCAAGACTATTGGGCAAAGGTGCAATCTCGCTCGACACCGAAAGGTCCGCGCCCAGGTCTTGCAGCTGATCCAGATACCAAGCTAGAATGCTCTCAGCCCCGCGCCCAAGAGCGTATTCAAGGCTCTGTGCGGTGACAAACGGATTGCCATCGCGGTCCCCTCCAATCCAACTGCCCAAACGCACAAAGCTGGATGGTCGCTCTCCCAGAATGCGATCCCACTGCCGGTATAAAGCGGGCAGCGCGGGCAGAAGCACTCGGCGCATGATGTCGAGCGCGTTGTCCACTTCGTCGGAAACATAAAGCTTCTGACGCCGCAAGGTACGGGTGCTCCACAAGAGAGCGATCTGGCGCTTGATCGCTTCCTCGACATCATCACCTTCGGGGGTAAGCCGCGCGCCAATATCGCGTAGCTTCATCAAGTCTGCGATGCGATTGCGATGGTCGATCACACTCTTACGGCGGACTTCGGTCGGGTGTGCGGTCAGAACCGGAACGATCAAAGACTCGTTGAGCAGGTTCAGGATGTCTTCGCGCGATACCCCATGTTCCTCGAGGCAGGCGCAGGCCGTTTCAAAACTCGCTTTGGTGTGAGCCATGACACCGTCGCGATCCTCTGCGAGGTTTGCGAGCATCGAGAACAGGCCAAAGCCGCGCACAAAATCCAGCGTTTCATCGAGATTGAGGCGATCGAGCTCCAGATCGGCAAGCTCAGCCCCGCGATGGCGGCTGACGCTGGCCTTTCGAATGCTCTCCGTGCGTTCGTACAGCGTCTCTCCGCCCTGCTCGCGAATGACCGCCCCCAAAAGCGAGCCCAGAAAACGGATGTCCTCGTTCTGTTGAACGGGTGGAAGAGTAGCCATTGATGTCTCCCGGCGCCCTCATACGGGGCATACAAACTGCACGTTGAGCATACTGGAGATGGCGACCGCCGCTAGTCGTCTTTGCCCGCACTTTCGCGAGAAGCGGCGCGCTCGAACAATTCCTGTTCCCGGTCCGCATTGTCGTTCGCGGTGCAAGGCGACCTCCACCCCGAATGGGCGTTCTGAGATCCCAGGTGAATATGCAGAAGCGCGCTCAACATGAGGGCCTAACGTTGAACTCGGCCTGAGCCGTCACCGCCCATCAGTTTCTCAACCTCCGAAACGCCCACGCGATTGAAATCGCCCAAGATGGAATGTTTGAGGCAACTGGCCGCCACGGCAAATTCAAGACTTTGCCGGCGGTCCTCGTAGGCGTTGAGGCCGTGGATGAGCGCGGATGCGAAACTGTCGCCGCCTCCGACACGGTCGACAATGTCCGTCATCTCATAGCGGCGCGAGAGCAGAAAGCCGTTTTCGCGGGTGCGCAGGCAGGCAGACCAACCGTTGCGATCCGCGCTAAAGCTCTCGCGCAGTGTGATCGCGATGGTGCTCATACCGGGGTAGAAGTCGAGCACCTTTTGGCTTAGCGCTTCGTATTTCTCGGTGTCG
The DNA here is from genome assembly GCA_039822745.1 of Pseudomonadota bacterium. Lineage (GTDB taxonomy): Bacteria > Pseudomonadota > Alphaproteobacteria > Sphingomonadales > Sphingomonadaceae > Erythrobacter. The sequence goes on from JBCBMN010000005.1 coordinate 47,036, forward strand.
AGCTCAGCGGATTCCACGTCGACATCAACCGAAATATCGAGAGACTTCTGGCAGTCTTCCTCGTTAGCGATGCCGACATCGACGTATTTGACCAGGTCCTGCATCACTTCGGGCGCGGTCTTGCCATACTTCCAAAGCTTGCCGCGATAGTTGAAGTCGCAACTGACAGTGATTCCCGCTTTCTGAGCTTCCTGCACGCATTCCAGACTAAGATCGGCGGCCGATTGGCTGAGCGCTGGGGTAATTCCCGTGATGTGCAGCCATTTAGCGCCTTCGAAAATCGTGGGCCAGTCAAAATCTCCCGGCCCCGCTTCACAGATCGAGGAACGCGCGCGGTCATAGACAACCTTCGACGGGCGTTGGTTTGCGCCCGTTTCGAGGTAATAGATGCCCACCCGGTCGCCCGAACGGCGGATCAACGAAGTGTCCACCCCAAAATAGCGCAGCTCGCGAATGGCTGCTTCGCCAATATCGTTATCGGGCAGAGCCGAGACGAAGGCGGCGCTTTGGCCGTAATTGCTGAGCGCGACCGCAACGTTGGCTTCGCCGCCGCCAAAGGTCGCCTCAAATTCGGGCGACTGGAAAAAGCGCGTGTGGCCCGGGGTTTTCAGCCGGAGCATGATTTCACCAAAAGAGAGGAATTCAGCCATGGGGAGGAGCTTTCGTTTCAGCGAGCGGTTTTGGCGATGGCCAAGGCCTCGCTCGCAAGGGTTGTGATTTTGGCATAGTCGCCCTCGGCCACCGCTTGGGCCGGCGTAAGCCAGCTGCCGCCGCAGGCAAGGACGCTAGGAAGAGCTAAGAAGTCGGCCAGATTGCCAGCAGACACGCCGCCCGTGGGCATAAAACGCACGTCGCGGAACACCGAGGAGAGCGCTTTGAGCATCGGAACGCCGCCCGCCAGGCTCGCGGGGAAGAACTTCACCTCGCGAAGACCCAGAGCGTAAGCTCGCTGCACTTCGCCCGCGGTCATGGTGCCGGGGAAGAAGGGGATGCCTTCCTCCAGGCAGTAGAGCGCAATATCATCAACGAGGCCGGGCGAGACGATAAACTCAGCGCCGCTTGCCCGAACCGATTTCGCTTGATCCAGCGTCAGCACGGTGCCCGCCCCAACGATCAAACCTTCCGTTTCCTGCAAGATGGCTTCCATCCCCGCTTGCGCGTCGGCGCTGCGCATCACCACTTCGATGACGCTTAGCCCGCCCGCCCCGAGCGCGTTCGCCGTGGCGACCGCACGCGCGGCGTCGTTTTCACCGATAAGGGGGACCACGGGTGCCTTGGTCAGGCGGTCGGATAAGATGTTGCGCATTGTCTCAACCGATCAGGAGAAGGCGAGGCCGCCATTAATGTCGATATTCGCGCCATGGATGAACGACGCGTCATCCGAAGCGAGATAAGCGACAGCGTCAGCGGTCTCTTCCGCGCGGCCCTGGCGTTTAAGCGGGGTAGAATTGGCGACGTTTTCGCGCACGGCGTCCGGCGTAAACTCGTCATGAAACGACGTGGCAATCATGCCCGGGCACAAAGCGTTGACCCGGATACCCTTGGGGCCAAGCTCTTTCGCCAGACCGCGGGTCATCGTCATAACCGCGCCCTTGGACGTGGCGTAGGCAATCGCGCCGCCGCCGCCGCCATCGCGACCCGCCAAAG